>NZ_OCMS01000004.1 GCF_900215325.1 Fibrobacter sp. UWB16
TATTTAGAGATTTGGTCAAAAATCACAGGATCACGTCCGGACTTGTGTTCTAGCAGAATTCCGACGAGAATCGGGGCGCCCGTCGAGACGTTCACGCGAAACGCGAGGTCCGCTTCGCCAGTGTCATCAACTTCTGAATAGGAATCTGGAATACGCATGAGCGTATCAAGATTGACCTGATTCAGGAAAGTGTCAATCTCGTGATTTATTTTTCCCGCAAGTTCAAGCAAGAAGCGCGTGTGCGTTGTATCGGCAAATAGCCAGCGGAAGTATGCGTCGTGTTTTCGTTTAGTAACCTTGTTTTCGTTTTCCATTTATTCAGTGGAACCAGTTGTTTAAAGCGAGCTGGTACGCAATCTCATATAGCAAAGGATATAGAAAACGATCTAGCAAAAAAGTTCTTGAAATCAATTTGCGTTATCAAGAACGGATGTGCTTAATTTAACAAACTCTTTTCGAGAAAACAAGAGATATTTTGTTTTTCGCTCATTTTGCAAACAATTGGTTGCATTTGCGATTTTTACAAATTAAAGGCAACATTTGACAGAAAAACAATTCGAATAACGCAAAAATCCTACCCGATTGGGTAAGATTTTTCACTTTGAGATAGTTGGCAATAAAAAGTTTTAAATGGAGTAGTCCTTTTCCATCATGCCGTAGTCGATGAGAATTTGTTCCAAGCGGTCCTGCGTCATCGGCGTCGGGATGGTAAAGAGTTCGTTTTCGTCGATGTTCTTTGCAAGTTCGCGGTAGACGTTGGCCTGGTTGCAGTTCGGTTCGAAATCAATCACGGTCTTCTTGCGGATTTCTGCCTGCTGCACGATGTTGTTGCGCGGCACGTACTGGATGAGCTGCGTATTGAGTTCCTTGGTGAATGCACGGAGCAAGTCAAGTTCGTTATCGACGTTACGGCTGTTGCAGATGATACCGCCGAGTCGCACTTCACCGCGTTCAGCGTACTTGGCAATACCCTTACAGATGTTGTTTGCAGCGTAGAGGGCCATCATTTCGCCGGAAGCAACGATGTAGATTTCCTTCGCCTTGCCTTCACGAATCGGCATGGCGAAACCACCGCACACAACGTCACCGAGCACGTCGTAGAAAACGTAGTCGAGATCTTCGGTGTAAGCGCCGAGCTGTTCAAGCATGCTGATGGAAGTGATGATGCCGCGGCCTGCGCAACCCACGCCCGGTTCCGGGCCACCGGATTCCACGCAGCGAACGCCCTTGAAGCCAACCTTTTCAAGGTCAGAGAGCTGGATTTCGGTCTTGTTATCGCGAATGGTATCGAGCACAGTCTTCTGATGGAGACCACCGAGCAAGAGTCGAGTAGAGTCTGCCTTCGGGTCGCAACCGACAACGAGCACGTGCTTGCCCTGTTCCACAAGGCCTGCGGTCAAGTTCTGAGTTGTAGTGGACTTGCCGATGCCGCCCTTACCATAGATAGCGATTTGACGTAATTTCTTTGACATATTATAAGTGTCTCCTTAGGATTTTCCTATAGAAGCGCTAGGCAAGAACAAGTTTAGAATTTGCGTCTACCCTTTTCAATACTTTTTTAGCCCATTTCGTCACAATTATTCTTTTTCGCGCGTCGCTATAAAAACTTTTTATAACCCCATTCAGCGGGAATCTATTGCACGCCCAGAAAAAACATTTTTTTTAATTTTCACCCCTTGTTTCATATTGTCTTTCGCTATACCGCTTTTTAAATTTTTGCCCGTACTTCTTCGACAGGGAAGTAAAAGAATTAATCACACTACAGAACGCTAGGCAAACCGTTCATCATCTTTCACATAAACTAAATCGGTATTTACCGCTAGTTTAGCGCAAGGCTTTTATGCCTTGTGTTTACCACGAATCTTTTGCCTTTGTGAGGTTTTATGGCAATCGATCAAGAAACAGTTTTTAGAGAGCACCCCTGCTTTGGCGCATGCAAGAATCGTAAAGGGCGTATCCATTTGCCCGTCGCTCCGGGTTGTAACATCGAATGCCGTTTTTGCGACCGTCGCATCAACGAAGACGCACAAGTTCCAGGAAATACAAGTAAAGTTATCAAACCGGAAGAAGCATGTGGCTATATTCGCAAGGCTCTTGAATTCGTACCGGATCTTACTACGGTGGGTATTGCTGGCCCTGGCGACACGCTCGCGACACCTTTTGCACTGGACACTTTCCGCCTCGTCAAAAAGGAATTTCCAAACCTGATTCGTTGCATGAGCACAAACGGACTTTTGCTGAACGACAAGGCAGACGAAGTCATTGACGTGGGCATCGATACGCTTACGGTCACGGTGAACGCTGTTGACCCAGAAATCGAAGCAATGATCAATGCGAGAATTTTCTACCACGGCAAGACCTACACGGGCGTCGAAGCCGCTGAAATCTTGATCCACAACCAGCTGGAAGGCATTCGCAAGGTTGCAAAAAGCGGGACACTCGTGAAAGTGAATACGGTTCTTTGCCCAGGCATCAACGACAACCATATCGAAGATGTGGCCGCTACAGTCCGCGAAGCGGGAGCGATTATATACAACATCATTCCGCTGATTCCACAAAACGGATTCAAGGATCTTCCAGCCCCGACTCCGAAGGGACTCGCAATTGCACAGGAACAGGCCGGCGTATTTATCAATGTTTTCAAGCACTGCGCTCACTGCAGAGCAGATGCTGTTGGCGTTCCCGGCGTCTATGACGTTGGTTCACAAATCTACATGGATCGCATCCGTGTAAAGGAGACTTTCTCTCATGGCTAAAATATTGGATCAGGCGCGCTACAAATGCGCTTTGGCAGCAATGCAGACCGTGCAATCCATTCCTGGAGCAATTCCCGTTTTGCATTCCGGTCCGGGATGCGCATCCAAGCTAAACGATAACAACGGCACGAGCGGCAGATTCAGCCCCAACATTTACCCTTGCACAAGTATCAGCGAAAAAGAAGTCGTGTTTGGCGGTGCAGACAAGTTGCGTTCAACCATCAGCAACGCTCTCAAAATCATCGATGCCGACCTGTTCGTGGTTCTTTCCGGTTGCACAGGTGAAATCATTGGTGACGACATTCAAGAAGTCGCAGAAGAATTCGAAGATGCCGAAAAGCCTGTCATCTGGGCAAAGACGCCGGGATTCAAGGGCAACAACTACATCGGTCACGACTGGATTTTAAAGAGCATCTTTGAACAGTATGTGAGAAAGTTCAAGGGCGAAGCCCCGAAGGAAAAGGGACTCGTCAACTTATTCGCAGGCGTGCCACAGCAGGATCCGTATTGGCTTGGCAACTTGCGTGAACTCGAACGTCTTTTGCAGTCCATCGGTCTCAAGACGAATACGATTTTCGGTTTTGACCGCGGGCTTGAAAACTTGCAAAAGATTCCGACGGCAGAATACACGATTCTAGTTTCGCCGTGGGCAGGCCTCGAAAGCGCCCAGTATCTCGAAAAGGAATTCAAAATTCCGCTGTTGCACTACCCGATTTTGCCAATTGGCGCTGCTGAAACGACAAAGTTCCTCCGCACGGTCGCTGAATTCACGGGCGCTGACAAAGAACTCACGGAGTCCGTTATCCAGCAGAACGAAGCGCAGTTCTTCTACTACCTGGAACGTTACGCCGATACGATTCTCGAAAGCCGTATCGTGAGCAAGCGCTTTACCGTCGTGAGCGAAGCCCAGTACGTAATTGCCGTGACCAAGTTTCTCGTGAACGACATGGGTCTTTTCCCGCAAAAGCTGTTCGTTACGGACGACACGCCGGAAGCATTCCGCGAAGAAGTCTCGCAAGAAACAAACACGCTGAATTACGACATCAAAACAAAAGTCGAGTTCACCACGGACGGTTTCGACCTCCAGAATCAAATCCGCAAAATGGACTTTGGCGGCTCCCCGCTCATCATCGGTTCGAACTGGGAAAAGAAACTCGCCCACGAACTCAAGGGCCATTTCGTGAACATCAGCTATCCGATGATCGAAAAAATCGTCATCAACTCGCATGTGGCAGGTTATTCCGGCGGCCTTTACTTGTTGGAAGACATCTACTCTGCAGCACTTTCCATGCTGAAAATTTAAGGAGGATCTAATGCCATTTAATTTTAAAAATGCAAACGTCGGTGTTCGCGAAAACCGTCTTGGATCCATTACTGGATTTTCGGGCGACTTGGAAACGCTCGCACACCGCTCACAGTGCGGTTCTGTCAAGAATCGCGAACGCTGCTTTAGCCAATCCAGTTCTTGCCTTTCGGGTTGCGCTTTGGACCAGCTCATCAGTATCCGCAATGTGGCTGTCGTCTATCACGCTCCAGCCGGTTGCGTTGCACTTGCACAAGGTGAAGATGTCAAATTCCGCCAACTCGCCGAACGCATTAACGAAAAGACAAATTCCGTTTACGTCTGCACGGACTTGAACGAAAACGATACAGTCTTTGGCGCTATCGAAGCACTCCGCAAGGCAACGCAGTACACGTACGAAAAGTTCCACCCAGAAGCGATTTTCCTCTCGTCTTCTTGCGTATCGGGCGTGATTGGCGAAGACGTTGACGGTCTCGCCGACGAACTCGCAGATGAATACGATATTCCAATTATTCCAATCCATTGCGAAGGTTTCAAGAGCCGCATTTGGGCTAGCGGTTTCGATATTGCAGACCACGCCGTTTTACAGGGAATCGTGAAACCGCCTGAGAAGAAGAACAACAAGATTATCTTCAAGAACTTCTTTGAAAGCGCACGTCCGCAAATTACGGAACTTTTCAAGGAAATCGGCGCAGAACCGCAATTCGTTTATTGTAACTCCACTGTCGAAGAACTTTCGCACTTGAGCGAAGCCCAAGCAATGGTTTGCATTTGCGGTACGCTCGGCACCTACCTCGGCAACGCCCTCGAAGAAACTTACGGTGTACCGTATGTGCGTACGATTAACCCGAACGGCATTACCGGTTTTGAAACTTGGTTCCGCGCCATCGGCAAAACGATTGGCAAGGAAGCCGAAGTAGAACGTTACATCGAGCGCCAGCGCGCCATTTACTTGCCGCAAATCGAAGAAGTCAAGAGGGAACTCAAGGGTCTTCGCGCCGTGATCGGTATGGGCCCGGGCTACACCTACGAAGTTTCGCGCGTATTGCAGGAACTCGGCATGGAAGTGGTTCACGGTCTTGCTTGGCATTATGACTACAAGTACGATAACGGCCAGATTCCGCCAGCACTCGAACATTTGCTGAAGACATCGCCAAAGGGGCTCAAGCTCACTGTGGCTGACCAACAAAACTACGAAGTGATGAGCGTATTGAACTATCACAAGCCGGACATTTACTTTAGCCGTCATCCAGGTTCAACCGTATGGGCCATCAAGCAGGGTTACGCAGCGCTCTTCGTCGCCGATGAATACATGATTTTCGGTTACGAAGGAACACTCAACTTTGCCAAGAGCATCCTCGATACCATCAAGAATCGTAGCTTTGAAAAGAGTCTTGCCGCTCGAATCAAGTTACCCTATACCAAGTGGTGGTACGAACAAGATACAGACAAGTTCTTGAAGCCGGAAGGCGCAAGGTAAACATTTTTTTGACATGGTTTCTCCTGCGGGAATTTTTTCCGCAGGAGATTTTTTATGCAACCAATTTCAGCTGAGTTTCAAATTCAAAAAACGCAACAACAAAACGGCTATAGAAAATCATTATTGCCGGTTCAAGAAAAATAGTATAAAGAAATCTCTTGCCAAAACGAAAGGCTTTATCTAAATTAACCCACAAAAGAAATAGGATATAAAAAAAATGAATTTTCCGTTCAATAGCTTAAATTTCGCTTGTTGTTGTCGATGTCGGACGGGCATCTAGTTTTTAGGCTATTCTTTTAAACAGATTCCCGCTCGGTTTGATGTTCCGTAGCGGGATTTTTTTATTCAAAACAAATTTTAAACCAAAAAGGCGCTAGCATATAATAGCGTCATAGGAGATTATTACCTATGTCAAACTTCAACAATATCGAAACAAAACTCATTCACGGCGGCATTGATGGCGACAAAACTACAGGAGCTGTAAACGTCCCTATCTACCAGACTTCCACCTACAAGCAGGCAGGCCTTGGTGAAAACACGGGTTGGGAATATTCCCGCACAGGGAACCCGACGCGCGCGGCATTGGAAGCGCTGATTGCAGAACTTGAAGGAGGAGTCGCAGGCTTTGCATTTGCAAGCGGCATGGCTGCAACAACAACCGTCCTTTCGCTTTTTAAGCAAGGAGACCGCATCATCATTTCGAGCAATGTCTATGGCGGCACTTTCCGCGTTTTGGACAAAGTTTTCAAGAATCTCGGCATCAGTTATTCCATCGAAGACACGACCGATTTAAAATCGCTTGAATCCAAAATAACACCCGATGTGAAAGCGTTCTTTGTCGAAAGCCCTGCAAACCCGCTCTTGACGGTGACGGACTTGGCAGGCGTTGCCGCAATTGCCAAGAAGCACAACATTTTGACCATTGTCGATAACACATTTATGACGCCTTATTTGCAGCGTCCGATTGAATTGGGCGCCGACATCGTCGTACATTCTGCGACAAAGTATTTAGGCGGTCACAGCGACTTGGTGGCAGGGCTTGCTGTTGTCAATTCCAAGGAACTCGCTGAAAGGCTGGCATTTACGCAGAACGCAACCGGTGCTGTACTCGGACCTTTTGATTCATTCCTCTTAATTCGCGGCATCAAGACGCTTGGCGTCCGCTTGGATCGCCATACTGAGAATGCCGAAACCATCGCAAAGTATCTCGAAAAGCACGAAGCCGTAAAGCACGTTTATTATCCGGGACTCCCGACAGCACAAGGCTACGAAATCAACAAGAAACAGGCCAAGAACGGTGGCGCTATGATTTCGTTCGAACTTCGTGAAAATTACGATATCAAAAAATTCTTCAAAGCTCTAAAACTCGTTTCTCTTGCTGAAAGCTTGGGCGGCGTCGAAAGCCTCGTATGCCATCCAGCCACAATGACGCATGCATCTATCCCAAAGGAAATTCGCGAAAAAGTCGGCATCACTGACGGGCTCATTCGCTTATCCGTGGGCATTGAAAAAGTTGATGACATTATATCGGATGTAAACCAAGCCATCAACGCGGCACAAGCAATCTAAATGGAGAAATTTATATGCATTACTACGAATCCATGAAATCCCTGATTGGAAAAACACCGCTCGTAAAGCTTTCGCATGTTGGAGTCCCTGAAGGCGTAAACTTATTTGTAAAACTTGAATTGTGGAACCCTTCGGGCAGCGTAAAAGACCGCGCCGGCCTTTATATGGTCGAAGACGCGTTCGCCAAAGGGACGCTCAAACCTGGCGGAACGATTATCGAAGCAACCGCAGGCAATACCGGACTTGGAATTGCATTTGCAGCATTGAACCGCGGTGTGCGAGTGATTTTTGTGGTGCCAACAAAATTTTCGCAAGAAAAGCAGACGCTTTTGCGTGCGCTTGGCGCAGAACTCATCAACACCCCGCGTGAAGAAGGCATGCTCGGCGCCGAAAAGAAAGCAGAAGAACTGCTGAAGCAAATTCCGGATTCCATTTCACTCCGGCAATTCCACAACATGGCAAATCCGCGGGCCCATTATGAAACGACAGGACCTGAAATTTACGATGATCTCGATGGCAACGTCGATTATGTTGTTGCAGGCGCAGGAAGCGGCGGTACATTTAGCGGCATTCTCAAGGCACTCAAGGAACGCAACCCCAAAATCCAAGGTGTGCTCGCTGACCCTGTAGGCTCTACAATGGGCGGTGGCGAACATGGCGACTACAATATCGAAGGAATCGGAAACGATTTTATTGCAGACACTATGGACATGTCGCTTGTGGACCGCGTCATCAAAATTAACGATGACGACGCTTTCGGTGGTTCCCGTGAACTCGCGCAAAAAGAGGGAATTTTTGCGGGATCTTCTTCGGGCGGCGCTTTCGCAGCAGCCAAGAAACTGATTGCATCGGGCGCTCGCGGGAACATTGTCTTTGTAGCCCCAGACCGTGGCGATCGTTACTTCAGCAAAGGTTTATACAAATAACATAAAAATTCATCTTTAATTAGAGTGCACAAGTTTATGATTAGCAAAACTGCGCTTTTATGCGCTCTTGCTCGTGCCGTACATACCCATGATAAAAATGAAAAAATTTTTGAAGACGAATTTGCACAGGATTTTGTGGGTTTGAAGGAATATCGCCACGCACGCAATCTTGCAAGGCAGTTCCTTCCTGCAAAAAAGTCGAAGCCCAAAGATTACCCAGCTAAGGATTTTATTGACCAATACCTTCTCCCAATCATTCTTCCACGAAATCGATTTGCAGAAGACATTGTCGATGCCAAGCAAAAAACAGGAGACGTGCAATACGTTCTCTTGGGTGCGGGCCTAGATTCCTTTGCGCTTAGGAACAAAAGTCAAAACGTCGATGTCTTTGAACTGGATCTGTACGAAACACAAGTTTTCAAAATCGAGCGGACGCGAGAACTTTTCACAAAGAGGCGTCCCAAAGTTCACTTTGTAGAAATCGATTTCAACAAGGATAGCATCATTAGCAGATTGGCAAACGCCGGTTTTAATCCGAAAAAACGCTCCGTCTTTTCGATTCTCGGCGTGTCCTACTACATTCCTATTGAAATCTTTTTCAAGACGATTGCGGAAATTTCTAAGATAGCAGCACCCAATAGTGCAATAGTATTCGATTACTACGAAAAAGAGCGGGACAGTGCGGACAGCACAACCAAAATCAGCCGCTTAAAACAAATAACAGCATCGTGCGGCGAGTGTATGGTTGACGGATACGATCCCGTTCAAGTTGACAATTTGGCCAGGAAATCGGGTATCCAATATTGTCACGACCTTTCTCCCAAAGATATCAACGATGCCTTTTTCAGCACATCAACTGGATTGTCCGCATTCGAGGGCGTTCATCTGATGTATTGCGGTTTGTAAAGCAAATCGTTAACAAGATAACTGACTGTTTTGTTATCGAGAAAGCCGATATTTCGCTATTAAAAAAAAGTATTAGAAATAGACTTCACATGATTCTATTTTTACCTGGTCAAAATAAAATCGGGAAAGGTAAAGTCATGTCTGAAGTCAAAATACTTGCTGCTAGAGATTTTTACAAGATTGATTTACAAAATTCAACTTTGCTTGATGTTCGCGAACCAAGCGAAGTTATTGTTCGACCTATAAATGGCGCAGTTCAAGTTCCATTCTTTGAACTTTCAAAAAAAGTAGATTCCATTCCCAAAGACAAACCCGTTTATGTGTTCTGTTCGACAGGTGACCGCTCCGAACAAGTTGCAGAAATTCTTGCCGACAGAGATTACGAAGTCTACAATCTCGAAGGCGGGCTAGAAGCCTTTTCTAAAGTTCACTTCGTTGATGCCAAAGGGGCAAAATGCCCCGGCCCCATCGTTCAAGTAGACGAGGCCATCAAAAGCGTTTCGCCTGGCGAAGAAGTGCAAATAGAAGCAACCGAAAAGGCTTTTTATTCGGACATACAAGTTTGGTGCCAACGCACCGGCAACGAGCTAAAATCGCTCACAGAAAGAGACAATATAATTTATGCGACCGTCGTAAAGCGCAACGCCCCCGTCGCCGAAAAGCGAGAATTTGAACACGGCAAAACATTTGTCGTATTCAGCGGGGATTTAGACAAAGCAATCGCTTCGTTCATTATGGCAAATGGCGCAGCCGCGATGGGCCGCCCAGTTACAATGTTCTTTACCTTTTGGGGTGTAAGCCTTTTACGCAGACCAGAAAAAGTACGCGTCAAAAAATCGCTTATCGGAAAAATGTTCAGCTTTATGCTGCCGCGAGGTTCCAAAAAGCTCGGACTTTCACGCATGAACTTTGGCGGTATCGGTGCAAAAATGATTCGCGCCGTGATGAAACAAAACGGAGTTTCTTCGCTCGAAGAACTGATTGAAAGCGCAAAGCAAAAAGGCGTAAAGTTCGTTGCATGCCAAATGTCGATGGAACTCATGGGAATTACCGCCGAAGAATTGATTGACGGCGTGGAACTTGGTGGCGTCGCGACCATGCTCGGCTCTACTGAAAAATCCGACCTAACATACTTTATATAACACTCGTTGACTTAATTCGCCTTCGTCCAGAATAGCACCTTGCGTTTTACAAATTCAAAAAATTCCATGATCGCAAGGACCACAATGCCAGTCCACAAAATTCCGGCAACCATGTTGGGGTAATCGGAATAGTCAGCGTAGAATTGCACAAAGTGTCCAAGGCCTGTATTTTCGCCGAAGAGTTCAGCAACGGTGAGCATGATGAACGAAAGTCCCATGCCTACGGAAAGCCCGGAAAATATGGACGGAAGGCTTGCGACAAACGCAATTCGCCACAAGTATTCAAACTTGCCAATTCCAATAATGGCGGCATTTCGCCTGTACTTTTCAGGAATGTCCGCAGCACCCGCGGCGGTATTCAAGTAGATAGGCCAAAAGGCCGCAATGAAAATAATGAAAGTAGAGGACAAGTAAAATGTCGGCAAAATCGCAATGGCGTAAGGGATGTAAACGTTAGGCGGAATCGGAGCCGCGAATCGTGAAATGGGCTTTAGCATAGTACCCACCCAAGGGACAGACCCCGAAACAATTCCGAGAGAGATTCCGACGACGGCAGCCGCGAAATAAGCAGGGACAAGTTTCAAAAGCGACGACCACGCACTGCGCAAAAGCTCCTCGCGAGAATTGAAAAGCGCCGTCAAAACCGCTTTTGGCGATGGGAACAAGTATTGGCTGCTCCATTCCGGGCCACTACTGATGAACGTCCAGATTCCAATCAAGAACAGAAGGAATAAAAATCCTGAAAATTTAGATAGATATTTCACAAAAATTCTCATATACTTGCGCCCTCCTGTACGGTATGCCCGAGTTTTTCAAGGATGTCCTTGTGGTAAGCTTCTTCAATTTCAACGATTGTCTTTTGGACTTTTTCGTTGCGGAACCATTCGCTACGGCTCTTTTTCACTGGAAAATCCAAAGGAATATCTGCGATGATACGGCCTGGCGTCGATCCCAAAACGATAATTCGACTTCCGAGATAAACGGCCTCGCGAATGTCGTGCGTCACAAACAAAGTCGTAATTGCACGGTCTTTAGAGCCTCGGCAAAGCTCCAAAACCAAATCTTGAAGGCTTGCACGATTTACAGGATCAAGCGCACCAAAAGGTTCGTCCAAAAGAAGGGCATCTGCGCCAACGCTCAACGCTCTTGCAATGGCCCCGCGCTGACGCATACCGCCCGAAAGTTCAAAGGGATATTTATGAAGGCTCCCCGAAAGCCCTACCAAATTCAAGTATTCTTCTGCCAAATGTTTTGCAAAACTCCCCTTGACCTTTTTCGTCTTTTTAATGGCAAGAGAAACGTTCTGTAGAAGCGTAAGCCAAGGAAAAAGAGTGTAGTCCTGAAAAACTACGCTCCTTTCTGCGGAAGGCTTTTCAATTTCCTTCCCGTTCCAATAAACATGGCCTTCGCTTGGCTTTGTAAGGCCGGCGAGAAGATTCAGCAAAGTGGTCTTGCCACTTCCGCTTTCGCCTAATAGACATACAAACTCGCCTGGTTTGATTTTCAAGTTGATGTCTTTCAGGATGGGTTTGCCATCATAGGAAAAAACGAGATTAGTCGCTTCGAAACCACTTTGTATTTGAGTCATTTTAGTTCCTTAATTTCTAGATAGGAAAATCTTTTCGGCCTGCGCGTAGAATTCAGATTTGGGCTTTTGCTTGCGAAGTTCTGCAAGAGCGTCACGATAGTAGTTCGTGAGAACGTATTGAGAGACCTTCTTGTCGGACTTGATGAATTCGGCATCCTTCAAGAAATCCCAAAAGAATTCAACGCCTTTCACGTTCGGGTCGGTATCCTGCGTCACGTAACCGCTGTAGAAAGCCTTGTTGACGAGAGCCGTATCAAGCTTAATCCACTTTGCGATAATTTCAACGCTCTTCTTGTGATCGTTTGCGACAAGTTCTTCGGCTTCAATCAGCGACTTGACCAAGCGCTTGTAAATGTCGTCACGGCCTTCAAGTTTGCGGAGCGATGCAATGAGGCGGCAGCAAATATGACCGGGATTGATGTCCTTGCTGCGAAGCACCACGGAGAGACCCGCTTCTTCGGCACGGAGGTCGTGCGGTCCCCATGTAACGCCGGCATACACACTGCCGTTCTTTACCGCTTCGATAACTGCAGGCGGATTCTTGAGTTCTACAATAGTAACATCCTTACGCCAGTCAATACCTTCTTTTTTGAGGCCTCCGCGAACAATGGCATCCGCTGTTCCCAAACGGATTGTAGCGATTTTCTTTCCCTTGAGATCGCTCAGTTTTTTGACGGAGCCTGCATTTTCCTTGCGGGTAATCACAGCCTGGTCGCCACCCATGAGGCCGCCAATAACGCGAATATCAGCACCCTGCGAAACATGGATAAGCGGAGCGAGTGAGCCAAAAGCACCTGCATCGAGCTTTCCGGCACGAACGGCAGCAATGCCATCGCCAGAATTCGAGAATTCCACCAATTCTACGTCAAGGCCGTTCTTCTTGAAAATGCCCGCATCTTTTGCGATGAAGAATTTCCCCTGGCCCGTAGAAGAAAGGTAGCCGATGGAAAGCTTGTCAGCTGCGATTGTGGAAGTCACGCAGGCGAGAACGAACAGGAACGCCGATGCAATTCGAGTGTGTAATTTATTCTGAGTCATTGTAGAATTCTCCATTGTTAGAAGGCGTAAGTTGCAGAAAGGTGATAACGATTCAGATCCGCTTCTTTTACCGTATTGGCGGTCAAGTAATCCGTTTGAACGTGAAGGTATTCGAATCCCAACGAGAATGCGTCTGTCAAATTGTAGGTCGTGTTGGCAAAGAACGAGAAGTTTTGTTCACGGCCACCGGCTTTTCTAATATCTTCACGTTTTAGCTTGTCAAGCCCGGCACCCACATTAAAGGCCAACTTTTGGATAAATTTGGCTTGCAAGGCAATCCATCCACCGTAAGCACCAATGCTTCTTACGCTTTCGGGGTCTTCAGTATTCGAAACCAGTCCGCGTCCAATACCGGCTGCGTATGTATCGAGATTGGCACCGACAAAATACTCACCAAGGAAGGTAAAGTTGCTTGTGATGGGGAGAGTCAAATCAACGTTAAAAGACCATGAGGGAATATCCTTAGTATCACCAGTGGCGTCCAAGTCAACTTCTTCTTGGCCATAATGACCAGAAATACCTAAACCGAACTTTTTGTTTTCAACCCAAAGCGGAATGGCAATACCGATGCGTCCCTGAATGGTAGGAACGTCAGCATCGACACCGGTCTCTGAAGCAGAAGAAGTGTTGTACGGCTGCGTTTCGCCGATAGTGCGAACAAGAGCAACGGCAAAGTCTAAAGAGCCATTACCAACAGGAACTTTTTCGGTCAGTCGGAGTTGTGCTCTGCGAAGGCCCGGATCACCAGAGTTGTTAAGAACGCCAGCATTGAGCGTTGGAGTCACGAGGGGAGAAATCAAATCCCATGTCTGACCGCCCAAAATGGAGAAACCGGACTTGCCAAAAGAAATTTCGCCGTAACCATGACGGAGGCGTGGGACAGGCGCATTACCGGAACCGCCGCCGTAGAAATCAACTTCGATTTTACCGTTCGCCTTGAAGAACGAAGTATCGCTACCGCTCGAAAGATTCAAACCGATTCGAGTGAGGTTCGGCGTGAAATGCCAGCCACCATCGTTTTTGTTGGCAATATCCGATTGAGCAGCAAAGTTTGCAAAGTTGCCATTATTGCTTTTAGAATCTTCGTAGGCGGCGTTCAAAGACGCAAAACCATAGAGTGTAGCACTTACGCCAGATTTCGTGGTAACAGCAATAGGTTCAGCAGCAATTGCAGTAATTGAAGACAAAAGAACAATTTGAGCTATAGATTTTTTAATATTGAAATTCATGGAGAAACTCCTATTTTTTATGAGTTTAGTAACCACGCAGAGCAACATTCTGCGCACTTTTAAAATTGCCGATTAGCCTTTAAAAAGGCTTTGGCTTAGTTATTGGAGAATTTACAGCTACAACACATATAGGTATCCTCGTGTTGATTTGTGGAAGTTTCGGAACACAATGTTCTCGAATGCAACGCTTAAATTAGAAAAGAAAAAATGATTTGTAAAATACTTTATTTTTATCACACGATATAAGAAATTTATTTACATATAAGATATAGTTATACAAAATAAATTCAAATAGCAGTAGCCTATACATATACAATAAATTCCCGTCAGAGTTTATCATACGAGCATTATAAAAAAGGAAATGCCCGATCAAGTCGGGCATGACGTTCTCTTCTGTCACCCCGGCCACAGTGCCGGGGTCAACTTTTTACGGCATTTTTTATTATTTTCCGCCAACGGATGCGCTATAAATTTTTTCAAGCAAATTAAGCGCACCCTTATAACCAACGAAACTACGATTGATAATCAAAGTTTCGCTGGACGGAGGCGTAATTTCAAAGAACAAAGCGCCCTTATCATTGGCAAGATTGATTTCCCAAGAAGAAGCAAGAATCAACGGCTTTCCAGAAGAGAAATCAACTTCCTTGATAGCTTTTTCAATCAAGTAGCCATCTTCTTCGAATTCCACTTCAACATCGACACCTTCGCTGATGTTATGGAAAGCATCTTCGATGGTCTTGCGGAATTTCTGCGGAGGATCGTCCGTGATAATCGCCTTGCGCGGAATAAGGCCGATTTGGTCGGCAAGGAACTTGGTGTAGGCAAGCGTGTAAGCGGAATCAGCGGTAATCGCAAATTCACTCGGCATACCGTACCAGTATTCAGCAAAGAATTCAGAGAAGTGTTCCAAATAGTAGTAATAAATACCATTTTCTTGTTCAATGAACTTTTCGCTCTGTTCCTTATCGATTCCGGCAAAATCAACAACTTTGCGGATAAATGCAGCAGTTGCTTCGGCACCGATTGGAATTTCAGGAATATGGAGGAACGGCTGACCATATTTTTTCTCAAGGTGTTCAGCATTTCTCACGCCGACCCACGGAGAGACCACCAAGTTAAACTGAGCTTCCGGAATGCGCAACCAATCCTTGACACCGTTATTTTCAGGTCCAAAGAGCACATTCACTTCAAAACCAGCGCCACGGAGAATACGGGCAAGTTCTTGGTAATCACCGCGCCAGTTCTGGTTGTAATACGGAACTTCGAACCAAAGATTGATAAGACCCTTCTTGCGTTCGCCCTTGTAATCGCCCACAAACTGATCGACAATGGCGTTTACCACTTCTTCGTGACCGAAAAGGTTATTGCCCTTGAAGCCTGCGGTATCCACAGCCACAATCGGGTAACCCAAATCGCGATATTCATTCACCAAGCTGGGGACGTCATCACCAATGAGGCCGCCCACGCAACCCGTGAGAACAACATAGAGGTCGCCATCGAAAACCTTGAGCGTTGACTTAATCAACTGATCCAAAGTCTTGATGCCGCCGAACACGATGTCGTTTTCGGTAGAGTTTGCACTCGGCATGTTACCAGCACCAGCGAAAATGCTGCCCTGGAAGCCGTTTTCAAAAGTGAGGAATGCGGTTTGCTTAAGCTGGCAACCCGGAGAGCAGTTGGCTATAGGAACTGCACCCTTAATGCCGACAACCGTATTGGACGCACCGACTGCACAAGAATAGCGGGGGTCCGAAATAGAATTGCTTTTTTTCTTTGTTTTAAGTGCTTCTGACATTTTCGAAATCTCCCTTATTATGCGTTTTCTGAATTAGATTCTTTGCCTTTGCTGAACTTGAGATTTCTCGGTTCAGGAAGGTCGTTAAGTGCTTCTGGGTGATGCGTCAAATAGAACGGATCGTCCTGAGCAAGCCACCAATCAGAATACGGGAGTTTCACATTACGCTTGAGAACTTGGTTAAACTTTGTACGTGAAAGAACGCCCTTGAGCATTTCACCAATGCGGAGGATACCTTCGTAGCCCACCGGAATATGTTCGTCGCCCATGGTGAGGGTCGGGAATCCGAGGTGGCCCGCGACAGATGCAAGGCCCGGATGGCGAATGAGCAAGAAGTCCGTCTTGGCACGCTTCAAAAGTTGCGGAAGCTGGAAGGCGCGAGTCTTACTTACAGTATAGTGCGGAATGTCGCCGTAAGTTTCCACAAGTTCCTTCAAGGTGTCTTGATGCTTTCCTGCACCATCGTAAATGGGGTCATGATGGAACACGAGAGCTGCATCGTGGCCTATTCCGAGTTCCGAAAGAACACTGATAAGGCCGTGAGCATAAGCAGAACCCGTCATTACGATGCCGTTCTTGCCCTTGAAAAATTCGCGAAGTTCAGCGAGCTTCGGAGCAATACGCTTATGTTCACTTTCGATATATTCTTCAGCTTCTTTTTCTTTGCCAACAACTTTTGCAATAGCGCGGAGCCATTCGTCAGTGCCCTTAATGCCATACGGTTGCGGAGCATCGATTTGCGGAACGCCGAAGGATTCTTCAAGTGCGGTAGCCATGTAGCCACCCAAAGTATCGCAGAAGGTAGCGGTCGCGACAGCTTCAGAAGCCTGGCGGATTTCATCGAAAGATGCAGTATCCAAGAGGTAGTTGACGCGGAGCCCAAGCGGAGCAAGCATTTCAGAGAAATAGTCCGTTCCCCAAAGAGCAACAATATTGAGCAAGTCATTTTGCTTTTTGGTCGGATGGCGATTCACGATTTGACGGAGAACGCCATGGAATGCAATGTCGAAGCCCGTGGACCAATGCTTGGAACGGAAGCCTTCGCAGTGCAGCGGAATTATAGGCACGCCAACTTCAGGTTCCATTTCTTCGGCGATGGAGTCAATATCTTCACCGATAATAGCGGTAGCGCAAGCCATGCCAATGAAAATAGCCTTGGGATTGAAACGTTCCTTTGCATCACGAATCGTTTGACGAAGCTTTTCAGAAGCACCGAACACCATGTCCTGTTCTTTCAGGTTGGTGCTGATGTTCAAAGTATTCTGCAAAGGCTTGCCACGACGCTTAAGGCCCACATGCATAGAAAGGTTGAATTTGGAGTTTTCGCCGCTGCAGCCGATCGGAGAATGGTCAATCAAAGCGCAGTCCGTGAGGTTGCCCACCTGGCACTGGACAATAGCGTTGGAGCACATGGTTTCTTGGTTGAGCGGAGAGTGCAATTCGCAAAGCTTACAGCCGGTCCCCTTGCTTGCGCAGCCACCGTGCTTTTTTGCACTGCGTTCGTCGTAGGCAGATTCCTTGATCAAGTCGCTCGCCTTGCCGTCCCAACCGATAATGGTACCCAGTCGATATTCGCGGTTTTCGACCGAGGTCATATTTAAATTAATGTTAGTTGATGCCATAGATTTTTACCTCCTGCCGGTTCTCGCTAAATGGAGTAGTCCTTTTCCATCATGCCGTAGTCGATGAGAATTTGTTCCAAGCGGTCCTGCGTCATCGGAGTCGGGATGGTAAAGAGCTCGTTTTCGTCGATGTTCTTTGCAAGTTCGCGGTAGACGTTGGCCTGGTTGCAGTTCGGTTCGAAATCAATCACAGTCTTCTTGCGGATTTCGGCCTGCTGCACGATGTTGTTGCGCGGCACGTACTGGATGAGCTGCGTGTTGAGTTCCTTGGTGAATGCGCGGAGCAAATCAAGTTCGTTATCGACGTTACGGCTGTTGCAGATGATACCGCCGAGGCGAACTTCGCCGCGTTCAGCATACTTTGCGATACCCTTACAAATGTTGTTTGCAGCGTAGAGGGCCATCATTTCGCCAGAAGCCACGATGTAGATTTCCTTGGCCTTGCCTTCACGAATCGGCATGGCGAAGCCACCGCACACAACGTCACCGAGCACATCGTAGAACACGTAATCGAGATCTTCGGTGTAAGCGCCCAGCTGTTCGAGCATGCTGATGGAAGTGATGATACCGCGGCCAGCGCAACCCACGCCCGGTTCCGGGCCACCGGATTCCACGCAGCGCACGCCCTTGAAGCCGACCTTTTCGAGGTCAGAGAGCTGGATTTCGGTCTTGTTATCGCGAATGGTATCAAGCACGGTTTTCTGGTGGAGGCCGCCGAGCAAGAGTCGAGTAGAGTCAGCCTTCGGGTCGCAACCGACAACGAGAACATGTTTACCTTGTTCTACAAGACCTGCGGTCAAATTCTGGGTCGTAGTGGATTTACCGATGCCGCCCTTACCGTAGATTGCGATCTGACGTAAACGTTTTGCCATAATGAAATGTCTCCTTAGGTTTATTTACCTACAGAAACGCTAGGTTTGCGAAATTTTAGAATTTGCGTCTACCCTTTTCAATACTTTTTTAGCCCATTCCGTTCAAAAAAATCCAATTTACAACATTGCTATAGTTTCATCTTATCACCCAATTCATTTAGTTTCTATCGCAATCAAGAAAATCGAACTTTATTTATTGTTCAAACAGGGTTTTATATTGCATTTACCTATTACGCTTTTTAAATTATGCGGGACTTCGGAACAGAAGCAAAAATTTAAAAGAATACAGAACGCTAGGTAACCATTCTTTTATATAAACTAAACCGGTACGCCGGGAGTTTAGCCACGTAGAAAATTCATCTTCGTGGTTCATTTTACATCTGCGTTAAGGAGGCTTTTTACATGGCTAAATACAAAGTAGCAGTTGCCACGAATGACGGAGTAAATGTCAACGTTCACTTTGGACACGCAGCCGCATTTGACATCTATGAAGTTGACGAAGCAAGCGGAAAATACGAGAAAGTCGAAGTCCGTTTAAAGCCGGAACATTGCGATGGTTCTTGCGGAGACGGCACTTGTGGCCAGCGCGAAGTTCAGCATTCATCGATGTATGCAGCTGCCAAGAATCTAGCCGATTTAGATTACGTGCTTTGCGAACAGCTTGGTCCGCAAGCGATCCAGTCATTGGCCCGCTTCAATGTACGCGCATTCGATATCGCGCTCCCCATCAGCGAAGCCATTGCAAAAATCAACATTTACAGAAACAAAATCGCAGAACGCGCATTACGATTCAAATCAAATCACAACGACTAAAATGAGTCTAAGCAAATTTACGATAAGAAAAGCAACGCTATCCGATTGCAATGCGATTGCCGCAGTGGAAGCAACATGCTTTCCGCCAGCAGAAGCTGCAAAACATGAAGATTTCCAAAAGCGTCTGGAACGCTATGCGGACTATTTTTTGCTGATGTTCGATGGCGACAAGCTGATTTCATTCGTAGACGGATTTGTAACGGACATTCCCGATTTGAACGACAAAATGTACGAAGACGCCGGTATGCACAATCCAAACGGAGCATGGCAAATGATATTCGGAGTCAACACTATCCCCGAATACCGCCGTCAAGGTTGCGCAGAAAAGCTATTGAGATTATTCGTCCAAAACGCAAAAGCAGAAAGCAGACGTGGCGTTGTTCTCACTTGCAAAGAAAAGCTCGTACATTATTACGCCAAAATTGGTTTTATCGATGAAGGTATTTCGGCAGATTCGACTCACGGAAACGTTGTCTGGAATCAAATGCGACTGACGTTTTAACAAAGAGAGGTAAACATGTCACATATCCACCATTCTATTACAGAACTTATTGGGCATACACCGCTTCTTGAACTTCACAATTTCGAAAAGAACCACAACGCCCAAGGCCATATCTTGGCAAAGCTCGAATATTTCAACGCTACAGGTTCTGTCAAGGATCGCGCCGCCCTCAGCATGATTGAAGCTGCCGAACGCGAAGGGAAACTGAAACCGGGTGGAGAAATCGTTGACCTCACGAGTGGTAACACTGGCATTGCTCTTGCCGCCATCGCAGCCGCAAAAGGGTACAAAGTCACTATTTTCTTTGAATCCGGCGGTTCCAAAGAACGCGTTCAAGTCATCAAGACTTATGGAGCGCAGCTTTTCGATTACAAAGATATTCCCGAATTGAAAAAAGCTCTTGAAGACGGCTCAATTTGCGACAACATCGTTATCGAGGCCATCACAAAGTACACCAAAGAACACAACGCATTTTTCATCAACCAATGCGAAAACGAAAACAATCCCCTAGCCCATTACAACACGACAGGCCCTGAAATCTGGGAAGATACCGATGGCAAAGTAGATTTTGTCGTTTCGATGGCAGGCACAGGCGGAACACTGAACGGGCTTTCAAAATATTTCCGCGAAAAGAATCCGAATGTTAAAATCATCGGTGTGCAAGCGACTCCGGACTCCCGCTATTTCACGCCAGAAGCCGAAAAGAATGGCGTTATTGACGGTGTCGCACCATTTGCAAACGTCGCAGAACCTCCTACGTTCTTGACGGATTCCTCAATTTACGATGAATACATCGAAGTTTCTACATTGCAAGCAAAAGCTGTAGCGCACGAACTTGCCGAACACGAAGGGCTTTTCCTGGGCACATCAAGTGCAGCAGGCGTTTACGCAGCCTCAATTGTCGCAGCGCGTCCTGAAAATAAAGACAAGAACATCATCGTTATTACAGCCGATAACGGGTTCAAATATCTTTCCACAAAAGTTTATGCTTTGAATAAGTAAGACTCATCGCATAAAACTCCTAATACTCCTTCTCGCTAATGCGGGAAGGAGTATTTTTATAAGTTCCGATAACATAAATCAATACGTATAATTGCGAGCGATAGCACCCAATACTTAAACAAAATTAGAATAAAATAATTTTAAATTATTTTGTTTTTTCAATTGACAAAACTCTTTGACTGCGAAAAAGCGCTTTTTACCTTTAACCTGTCATTAAAAAACAAAACAAACAAGGAGTTTATCAATGAATATCAATGCAAAAAAAATTATTTCCGTTATTGCCCTTACCACTGTCAGTTCATTTGCTGAATGGGATTATTACACTGTTCTCGACGAACATCAGGGTCAAGCACGAATCAAGGCAAACTATTGGTACAACGGAGATTTCCATTCCACATCTTTTGACTTGAATGCCCGCTATACAGTCGTCAAAGGATTAGAATTGAGCCTCACCGGTCTCGGCTACCAGCTTTTTGCCGATCCGAATGACAAAACAAAAGAAGGTGACGGATTCAAGGACTTTAGCGTGGGTGCAAAATACGCATTCAATCCCAACTTCTCCGTTTTCTTAGACGCCAACATTCCCGCCGGAAAAAAAGAAATTTCCAGCCAGGAATTTAGCCTCAAGGGCGGTGTTCAATGGTTCTTGCCCATCTCCGAACAGTTCGGTATCGGTAATGAATTTGGCTTGACCGTTCCTTTCAAGCATGATGGAGTCCAACGCGGTCTCGTTGCTGATTATGGTTTTGAATTCTATTATGCATTCAGCTCCGGTGTTACTCCGTTTACAGGCTTTGTATTTACGAGCCAGTTGACAGATTCAAAGAACGAAGACAAATCTGAATCCGGAACAGGAGCTTCCAACATTTCTTTCTGGGCCGGCATTTCTTACAACGTTAACAAGAACGTCAATCTGACGCTTTACACCGATGTTGAATACGCCGCACTTGGCGCTTATCAATCCGGCTACATTTTCCAAACAACATTCAGCTTCTAAAAAGGAGGCCGCAATAATGAATTTTAAACACCTCATTAGAACAACACTTATAAGCGCTCTGCTTTTCGGAGCAAGCGCTTTCGCCGAAATTAAAACAGTTCGAATCGCACATTACACAGGAGTGTTGTGCAGTGCTCCGGTTCATACCGCATGGCTCAAAGGATTTTTCGACGAAGAATTCAAAAAGATCGGGCAAAAATACGAAATGGTACCGATTGCCGAAGGTTCCGGTTCCGTCAATGACTTGATTGTCGCTGGGAAAGCGGACGCAGGTAATGAACTTCTCGCCACAGAACTTCAGCCTATCCAAAACGGACTCCCGATTATCTTTGTAACAGGCGTACACACAGGCTGCACCAAGTTCTACGTCACAAAGCAATCGACCATCAAAAAACTCAAGGACCTGAAAGGGCGCAAAAGCAAAATTGGCGTCATTGGATTGTCCGACAGTTCAATTATGACATTCAAGCGAAAACTCCGTGACCTTGGTGTTGTCGCCGATGGCCCCGAAGCGGATATCGAATTCGTTGTCTATGGCGCAAGCGACTTGCCCTTGGCACTCCAAAAGGGAGCCGTGGACATTATCGCCCTTCACGATCCGACCGCTACAACAGCCGAAGAAGAATACGGTTTCCGTAAGCTTCTGGACACCGCCACCGATCCGAAATTTGCCGTAGAATACTGCTGCATCGCATTCGTAAGCCTCAAACTTTGGAAAGAAAATCCAGAAGGTGCAGCCGCATTCACACGTGCAGTCGCTCGCGGTTCCGCATTCATCAACGCTAACCCGCGTGAAGCAGCAAGACTCCAGCTTGCAAAGGACATCGTCCCCGGAAGCGAAGATTTCAACACCAAACTGCTTGAAAGCTACACCCACATTCCATCCCGCAAAGCAACGATTCGCACATTCAGAACCGTCGCCACGGAACTCCAAAAAACGGGCGTACTCAAGAAAAAGTTGAACATCGAAAAGTTCATCACAAGCCACTTTGCCAATTTTGCGTCTAAGGGGATTCACGTTCCTGACGGTTACAAGTACGATAAGGATACAGGCACATTTACAGAAACGACCGAAGAACCGAAAACCTTAGCGAAAAATATCGTTGAAAACTAAAAAGTAGGAGCGCAACCAGGTTTATATAACCATAGCCTATAGCGCCCAATATACGAACAAAATTAGAACAAAGTATTTTTGAATTATTTTGTTTTTCCACCTTTAAAACATCTTTGATTTAGAAAAAGTGATTTATACCTTTTCACAATCAAAAATAGGGAATTAAAAATGAATTTACGAAGCATCATTAAGACTACGCTCATAAGCGCCCTCCTCCTCGGAACAAGCGCTTTTGCCGATTTCAAACCAGTCCGAATCGCACACTATACTGGTGTGTTGTGTAGTGCCCCGGTTCATGTCGCTTGGCTCAAAGGTTACTTTGACGAGGAATTCAAAAAGATTGGTCAGAAATTCGAAATGGTTCCTGTTGATGCCGGAAAGAATTCTGTGAACGAGCTCATCGTCGCAGGCAAAGTCGATGCAGGGAACGACTTGCTCGCTACCGAACTTCAGCCCATTCAAAACGGGCTCCCTATCGTCTTTGTCACCGGTGTTCATACGGGTTGCACCAAATATTACGTCACCAAGAAATCGACGATTCAAAAATTGGAAGATTTGAAGGGACGTAAAACCAAGGTAGGCGTTATCGGTTTATCCGATAGTTCCGTGATGTCGTTCAGACGCAAACTCCGCGATTTGGGTATCGTCGCAGACGGCCCGGAAGCGGATGTCGAATTCATCGTCTATGGCGCAAGCGACTTGCCGATTGCCCTTGAAAAAGGCGCTGTTGACATTATCGCCCTTCATGATCCAACCGCAGCAACCGCCGAAAAAGAATATGGCTTGCGCAAGTTGCTCGACACCGCAATCGATCCGAAATTTGCCGTAGAATACTGCTGCGTCGCATTCGTGACACTCAAGCTCTGGAAGGAAAATCCGGAAGGTGCCGCTGCTTACACGCGCGCTGTCGCTCGCGGATCCGCATTCGTGAACAGCAATCCGCGCGAAGCCGCAAGACTCCAGCTCTCGAAGGATGTCGTTTCTGGCAGTGAAGAATTCAACGCCCAGTTGCTCGAAAGCTACGGTCACATTCCGTCCCGCAAGGCCGCGCTCCGCACGTTCAATATCGTCGCTGCAGAGCTTCAAAAGACGGGAGTCTTGAAGAAAAAATTGAACATCGAAAAGTTCGTCAAGAGTCACTTTGCTGACTTCGAATCAAAGGGTATCAAAATTCCGGATGGCTACTCCTATGATAAGGCCACCGATAAATTCACAGAAAATTTCGAAGAGCCGAAATCTCTTGTGAAAAACATTTAAAAAAGAGAGGTAACAATGTCCAATATTCACCATTCCATTACCGAGCTCGTCGGTCACACTCCGCTGCTGGAGCTCCACAATTTTGAAAAGAATCACAATGCCAAGGGCCATATCCTGGCAAAACTCGAATACTTCAACCCGTCCGGCTCCGTGAAGGACCGCGCTGCCCTCAGAATGATTGAAGAAGCCGAACGCGAAGGCAAGCTCAAGCCGGGTGGAGAAATCGTTGAAATCACAAGCGGTAACACGGGCATCGGCCTTGCCGCTATCGCCGCTGCCAAGGGCTACAAACTCACCGTTTTCTTTGAACCGGGTGGTTCTGAAGAACGCGTACAAGTGATCAAGACCTATGGAGCAACGCTCCTCGGTTACGACGCCCTTCCGAACGTAAGCAAACTCCTGAAGGAAGGCTCCTTCTCTGTTGCCGTCTTGCTCTCCGACGTCCGCAAGTATGCCGAAGAACACAATGCATTCTTCATCAACCAGATTGAAAACGAAAACAACCCGCTCGCCCATTACTACACCACCGGTCCGGAAATCGTTGCCGATACGGATGGCAAGGTAGACTTTATCGTTTCCATGGCAGGCACGGGCGGTACGCTCAATGGTCTTTCCAAGTACTTCCGCGAACACAATCCGAACGTGAAAATCGTCGGTGTGCAGGCCACTCCGGATTCCCGCTTCTTCACCCCGGAAGCTGAAGAACATGGCGTGATCGATGGTGTTGCCCCGTTCGCAAACGTTCCGGAACCGCCTCCTCTGCTGAACGATTCTTCGATCTATGACGAATACATTGAAGTCTCTACGCTCCAGGCTACAGGCGTTGCCCACGAACTTGCCGAACATGAAGGTCTCTTCCTCGGAACTTCTGGCGCAGCAGGCATCTACGCCGCATCCATCGTTGCCGCCCGCCCGGAAAACGAAGGTAAGAACGTTGTTGTCATTACTGCAGACAACGGCTTCAAATACCTTTCCACCAAAGTGTACGCATTGAAGAAGTAAGACTCATTGTGTACAAGCTCCTTCCCGTGACCTCACAAGGGGAGGAGCTTTTTTATTCAAGGAGTTTAAATGAAGAATAAACTAATAAACACATTAAGAAGATTTTTACCCTTTTTAGGTGTTATTGTCGCACTTGCCATCCACTTACTTATTGAAGACAGCGACGAACACCCAGAAGCTGAAGAAGCTTACTACACCTGGATTTTGTATTTCTTTTTGGCCACTACATTCATCCTCGGCATCGTCTCCACCTTTGTCAAAAAATTGAAGAAAGGCCTGGAATATTCCGGTGCGTTTTGGGGAGGCGTCGGAATCGTCGTCGCCATCATTGACATTGTCATCGGAAAGCTCGCCCTCTTCCCCGTCTTGTTTTTCCCGAAATACGACAACATTCTCGCCCAGTTTTTCGAAGGCTACGAAATCATCCTCAAGTGCATTTGGCACTCGACAAAACTTTTAGTCACAGGATTCCTCTACGGTGCCGGATTCGGCTTTATCACAGGCGTTCTCCTTGGATTCAACAAAAAGTTCAATTATTGGATCAACCCTTACATCAAGCTGATAGGCCCAATTCCCGCAACAATCTGGATTCCGATTTCGTTGACAATTTTCCCGACAACTTTTGGCGCAAGCGTTTTTATCATCGCACTTTCCGTCTGGTTCTCGGTTGCGCTTATGACGAGCTCTGCAATACAGGCTGTCCCCAAAGCCTATTTTGAAGTTTCACGCACGCTCGGCGCAAGCAGCGCTTTCCAGATATTCCGAGTCGGCATCCCGGCCGCCATGCCCTCCATTTTCCTTGGCGTATTCTACGGCATCATCAGTGCATTCTTGGCGCTCATGACCGCAGAAATGTTCGGCGTCAAATACGGTATCGGCTGGTACATCTCCTGGCAAAAGGCCATGCTCGTCTATAGCGGTGTTTACGCAGGAATCATCGTCATTGCAGTTTACTGCATGCTCATACTCACCCTGCTCTTTAAATTGCGCGATAAAATCTTGAATTGGCAAAAGGGAACTTTGAAATGGTAGCAGAAAATATCGAAAACGTAAAAGGCGCAATCCACATTGATAATCTTGTAAAGACATTTATCAGTAACGAAGGCGAAACCGTCGCCGCCTTGAATGGAGTCAATCTCGACATTCCCGCAGGCAGTTTCGTGAGCCTTATCGGTCCATCCGGCTGCGGAAAGACAACGCTCTTGAGGCAAATTGCAGGACTTGCCGAACCCACTTCGGGCGGCGTATTTGTCGATGGCAAAAAAATTACGAAGCCCGGTGCCGATCGCGGTTTTGCATTCCAGCAAGCAACACTTTTCCCATGGCTCAACATCCGCGACAACATTTCGCTTGGGCTCAGGGCCCGCCACGTGTACAAGGAACACAAGCAAGACGTTGACGAATTCATTGAAACGGTCGGGCTCAAGGGATTCGAAAAATCATACCCGCACGAACTTTCCGGCGGCATGAATCAGCGAGCAAGCCTTGCAAGAGCGCTTGTCGGCCACCCGGATATTCTCCTTTTGGACGAGCCCCTTGGTGCACTGGACGCTTTCACGCGCATGGCGATGCAAGACGAAATCCACCGCCTTTGGGAAAAGTACAAGACCACGATGGTGATGGTCACACACGATGTCGACGAAGCCCTTTACCTCAGTAATTACGTTGTAGTTATGAAGGCACGCCCGTCAAAAATCGAGCAGGTCATCAAAATCGAACTCCCGTTCCCGCGCGCACGAACACAGGACACGTTCATCCAATACCGCAAAAAGATTCTCGAACTGCTAAACTTTGCAGGAAAGATTCAGGAACCGGAATACTACTTGTAGCTATAATCAAAATCTATAAAAGGTGCTAGAAATATAATATTGGACAAAAATATCAATTCCTTCTATATTATGTGCCGGCGTGAAAAGCCTACAACTGCAAAATTTTGCAAGGGAGACTCGCCATGTCAGAAATTAAAGAACGAAATTTAGACTTTGATACCGTTATTGAGCGTCGCCATACCAACTCTATCAAATACGATTTTGCTATTGAACGCCGTGTTGTAAAGCCAGGTGAAGATCCATACAGTCTTCTCCCGCTTTGGGTTGCCGACATGGATTTCAAGACATCTTCGTTTATTCAAGACGAGTTGACCCGCGTTGCCGAATATGGAATCTTCGGTTACAGCGAACCCAAAGAAGACTACTACGAAGCTGTCAAAAATTTCTACCGCCGCCGACACCACTATGATATAGAAGACCGCAAATCGATTATCAAGATTCCCGGTGTGATGTTCGCGCTTGGCATGGCAATAAAAGCATTCACAAACGTTGGCGATGGAGTACTTATCCAGCAGCCAGTCTACATGCACTTTGTCGACGTCATCGAAGACAACGAACGCAAAGTTGTCAGTAACGACCTCGTTTATGGCGAAGACGGTCGCTATCACATTGACTTTGAAGATTTCGAAAAGAAAATCGTCGAAAACAATATCAAGCTCTTTTTGCTTTGCAGCCCGCACAATCCCGTTTGCCGCGTCTGGACTCGCGAAGAACTTACACGCCTCGGAGAGATTTGCCTCAAGCATAATGTAATCGTCGTGAGCGATGAAATCCACAGCGATTTCGTCTTTGAAGGTACGCACACCGTATTCGCCTCCATAAGCGAAGAACTGGCCAACAAATCCATCATCGTCACGGCGCCAACAAAAACATTCAACTTGGCAGGCATCCAAATCGCACACGCCTTCATAAAGAATCCATCAATCCGTCGCGCGTTCCGCAAGCAAATCTTTGCCACCGGTTATAGCCAAGTCAGCATCCAGGGAATCGTCTCGACGCAAGCCGCCTACAGCAAAGGTGAAGTCTGGCTCGACGCCCTCCTCAAGTACATCAAAGGCAACATTGAATTTACAGACAAATTTATTAAAGAAAATCTGAAAGGCGTCAAGCTTGCGCCAATGGAAGCGACTTACCTCGCATGGATAGACTTCAACGGGACAGGACTTTCGCCAGACGAAATCCAAGATTGCGTCCGCAACAAGGCGCGACTGTGGCTCAACAACGGGATCTTTTTCGGGAACAACGGAGAAGGATTCCAGCGGCTTAACCTTGCTTGTCCACGAAGTATCCTGGTCGAGGCACTCGATAGACTAAAAGTTGCGTTCAATACATAGGCTACGCACATCGAGAAGCTCCCAGGAAGCCTAGAATCCACCTGGGGGTTTCTTCTTTTTTTAATATTCCTACAATACGTATAGGATTCTTCTATTAAATTTCTTATATTTACCACGTAACTATAAAGGGATATAAACAGAACATGACACTACAACAATTACGTTACGCCATCGGGATTGCAAAAGCAGGCTCCTTCAACAAGGCCGCCGAATCCTTGTTCATATCCCAACCGTCTCTCACGACAGCCATCCGCGAGCTCGAAGATGAAATCGGCATCACCGTTTTCAACCGCACAAGCCGAGGCATCACGCTCACGCCCGAAGGCGAAGAATTCATCGCCCGCGCGAACGAGCTCTACAACCATTACGAGTCTGTTCTCGAACGCTACAGCAAGGAAGAACAGAAGAAGAAGCGTTTCGCCGTTTCGACACAGCACTATTCCTTCGCCGTCAAGTCCTTCGTGAACATGGCCAAAAAGTTCAACATCGATGATTACGAATTCGCCATCCGCGAAACAAAGACCAAAGAAGTCATCGATGACGTGACGAGCCTCCGCAGTGAAATCGGCATCATCTACTTGAGCGATTTCAACCGCAAGTACATCACGTATTTGCTCAAGGAACACGATCTCGTTTTCCAAAAGCTGATTGATTGCAAGGCTTACGCCTACATGTGGAAAAACAATCCACTCGCCAACAAGCCTTACGTGAACCTTGAAGACCTTTCGGATTACCCGTGCCTTTCTTTTGAACAGGGCGAAAGCGGTAACTATTACTTCGCCGAAGAAATCTTGAGTACAAACGAGTACCACAAAACCATTAAGGCAAACGACCGCGCCACAATGCTCAACTTGATGGTGGGTCTCAACGGTTACACGCTTTGTTCCGGCATCATTAGCGAAGAAATCAACGGTTCCGATTACGTCGCCGTGCCGTTCAAGGACGCGAAAGGCGAAGACGACCGCTCTATGGAAATCGGCTACATCACCAAAAAGAACTTTATGCTCAGCACCATCTGCCGCATCTACATCCGCGAGATGGAAGAATATCTCAAGGCATACACCGCCGAGCACAATCCAAACGCCTAATCAAAGCGTACAAACTCACTGCATCACGCCCATCATCGATGGGCGTTTTTCATTACGTCATCCCGGCCAACCACTTTGTCATGCCCGCCACCTTGTCATCCCGGACTCCGTTCCGGGAGGGCATCACCATACACGTCTTGTTATAGTAAAAACCTATATAACACGCTAGAAATAAAGTATTGGACAAACTCATATTCGCCTTCTATATTTGGCATCGAACAAAAACAAAAAGTCATCTAGGAGGTCATTATGAAACAAGGTATTTTATTCGGCGCAACAGCAATTGCATTTGGCGTTCTCGTTTCGCTACTTTCATTTGTTCTGCTTCCATTTTGCTCGGGTCATGGAGACATGATCATGCGCTGCCAAAAGACCTCTAGTGTTGACGGAATTATCGGCATTGTCATCGCGATTTTTGGTATTGCCTATATCGCGATCCCGAAAGCACAAAAAGCATTATCGGCAGCAGTGATTGCAGGCGGTGTTTTTACAGCCCTTGTACCCGCCGTGATTGTAGGCGTTTGCGCAGCACCCCACATGCATTGTCATTCCATTTCTTCACCGGTTTTGCAAATCACAGGAATCGTCATTGCGCTCGTTGGAATCGCCAACAGCATTTACTTATTGAATCGCAGTATAACGCGACAGGAGACTTTAAATGAATCAAATCATACTTAGAATTATTTATACAAACTTTTGGCGTCATCCGTTCCGAAGCATTGGACTTGTCATCTTAACCGCAGTCGCTTCGGCAACACTTTTATCAAGCGCTCTTTTTTCTGAAAGTCTTGAAGCAGGCCTGGAGCAGCTCTCATCGCGCATGGGCGCAGACTTGCTCATCGTTCCATACGGCAGCGAAGCAAAAGACCAACCAGTTCTCTTGCAAGGAGAATTAAGCCATCGCACGCTCCCCCGAGAAATTCTCGAATTCACCCGAAAAACTCCAGGCATCAAAATTGCCACATCGCAATTTTATTTTTCCACGCTCGGATCTAGCTGCTGCGATAAAAAAGTCAACATCATCGGTTTCGATTCCAAGACCGATTTTACCATCAAGCCGTGGATTCGCAAAACATACAAGAAAGACTTTCCCATTGGTTCTGTAATCGCGGGTAGCGACATTCAAGTCGATGAATCCGGGAAAATCAAGTTCTTCGATCAGGAATTTACTGTCGTAGCACACCTAGAACGCATGGGTAATAAGCTTGACCAAGCCATTTTTGCCGATGTCGGGACCATCGAAATCTTGCAGAAAGCAGCGAAAGAAAAAGGTATCAACTTCATTTCCGAAGGCGAACCTTCCGCGATTCTTGCGAATCTCGAAAAAGGCGCAGACTTTGAAAAAATATCGCAGACGCTTCACGAGAGATTCGACAACATCCACGTGATTCCGCGCAAGGATTTATTCGATAACGTCATCGCTACGGCAGGTTCTTTCAAGATTATCGTATGGGTTATCGCCGTATTTTTCTTGATTGTCTCCATCGCCGCCGTTTCAATAGCCTTCTCAATTTCTGCAAACGAGCGCAAGCGCGAATTTGCAACACTCCGCGTCATCGGTTTCACGCAAAAGAGATTGGAACACATCGTTCTTGGCGAATCATTGCTCGCAACCATCATCGGCACTGTCGTAGGCGCGTTCATCAGCGTATTTGCAACGCTCTCGTTCCGCGTGTTCATTATCGACAGTTTATCCGTACCGTTCTTGCTTCCGAGCGCACTAACCATTTTTGCGATTATCATCGTTGCAATATTCATTCCTACAATCACAGGCACAGGAGCCGCCTATCGAATAGCTAAACAAGTTGGCCGTCTAGATGTTTACTCGGCTTTAAAGGAGGAAACTTAATGATACTCAATGGTAACAACATTACAAAAGAATATACCCGACGCGGTGAAAAGTTCCCAGCCGTCAACAACGCCGATTTCTTCGCCTGGTCAGGCGATTACACGGTCATCTTCGGAGAATCCGGAAGCGGCAAGAGCACGCTTTTGAACGCCCTCGCAGGCATCAGCGCACCAACATCTGGTTGCATCGCCATTGACGGACAACCGCTTTACACTTTGAATGACGAAGACCGTTCAAAGTTACGCAACGAGCGCATCGGCTACATCCCGCAAAATGCAGCCTGCTTGCCCGCATTCACCGTAACCGAAAACATCGAACTTGCCGCAAGCCTTTACAAGCGACGCATCGACAAGGAGCAAATCCAGAGCCTCCTCAAAAAGCTCGGCATCGCTCATTTGGCAAACGAATACCCCGCCAACTTATCGGGTGGAGAATTGCGCCGAGTCGCCATCGCACGTGCTCTTGTCAACAATCCCGACTTGATTATCGCCGATGAACCGACAAGCAATCTCGACGAAGATAATAGCCGCAAGGTTTTCAGCCTTTTCGGAAGGCTTGCAAAATCAGGCGCAGCAGTCATTGTTGCCACGCACGACCGATCGGCATTTGGCTACAGCAATCGCACGTACCACATGAAATCGGGCACGCTCATCCCCGACATCGGAGAATACGGCAATCTCTAAAATTTCTAATTTTACAACGTCGTAAACCTGTCATGCCCGATTTAATCGGGCATCGCCTTTTCATGTCGATATGAAACTATTACTCATATACTTCTTTGTTCTCGGTTTCATCTGCATTCGAGACTTGTTCAAAGTCAAGAATTTTGACGATTATGTTGTTGCAGGTCGCAAGCAAAGCGCCCCATTCGTATTCATGAGCCTCATGGCAACCGTCCTTGGGGCATCTGCAACGGTGGGCATTGCCGCACGTGCCGAGAGCATCGGTTTTGCCGCCTTTTGGTGGCTCGCCGTTGGAGCGATTGGGTTCTGGTTTCAAGCCGCATTTTTGAGCAAACCCGTTCACGATCTTGACGTGCGCACGCTTCCCGAAATTGCAGAAAAGACAGTCGGCAAAACAGGTCGAAAGCTTGTCGCTTTAATCATCGCCGTTTCGTGGATTGGAATTATCGCTGCACAATTTGCAGCCGTCGCAGGATTTATCGGGCTTGTGCTTGGTCACGATGCAGGGACGCAATCCGTATTGATTACCGCCGTGATTGTCATTGTCTACACGCTATTGGGCGGGCAGCTTTCTGTTGTCCGCACAGACGCTTTGCAATTTGGAATTTTGACGCTCGGATTTTTTGCAGCTGCCGTTTATCTGTTCGGCGGATTCTCGGGAATCGAAAACGCCGCGCATTCCGCAAGTTTCGCCGCCAGCAGTTCGACCGTCAATAGCGCGGGACTCGCGACTTTCGGCAGCTTCAATCTCTTGAATGAAAAATTCGGCGCCAGCGATTTAGCCATTATGCTATTCACTATCGGCGGCGCTTATTTCCTTGGCCCCGACGTGATTTCCAGAAATCTCGTCGCCAAAGACGCCACATCGGCACGCAAAGCTGTTGTCGCCGGCAGTTTTGCCATTCTCGCCTTTAGCGTGATTATCGTTTTACTCGGCATGTGGGCCGCCACTTACGCCCCAGCTACAGCAGGCTCCGCCACGAATCCGCTGTTTCGCCTCGCCTCCGGCGTGCTCCCGCTCCCGCTTGCCGCCCTCCTTTCCGTTGGGCTTTTGTCGGCACTCCTTTCGTCGGCAGATACATGCCTTATCAATTCCGCCGCCATTTTCGGGAGCGACATTCTGAACACGCGCCGCATTTCTGTTGTGCGCATTTCAGTCGTTGTCATCGGCATTATCGCCACCTATCTTGCACTCCAAGGGAAAGACATCATCGGGCTTTTGACAATGGCCTACTCCGTTTACACGCCAGGCATCGTTGCCCCACTCGCAGTCGCCATTATTGCGCACAAAGAGTTCAAAGTCAAGAAAACGCTCTGGTACGCAGGCGTGATTATCGGCGGGCTCTTCGGGCTCATCCCCGCAATTCTCGCCTCCACAGCAAAAATGCAAAGCCCCGCTTACTTGCCGCTTGTCGGGATTGCGATATCGCTTGTGTTCGCGCTAGCGAGCTTAAAGAAGAAATAATGGATCCGTCACGTCTCCGCCGTTCAGGATGACGAAGCGCGGCATTTTCTATCAAAATAATTATAGGGAGATGCCCGCTCAAGGCGGGCATGACATAGAAAAAAGTCGCGAGGCATAAAACCCGCGACTTTTTTCAATTTCATTCAAGCCATTAGCCAACAACCATTGACCAATGACTATTGACTACTGACTAATAAATAAATGTGCATATAGGCTTCCCACCTTCGACGGGAAGCCATGCTTTTCATTAGTAAATGAAAAGCATCTCGCGATACTTCGGCAGCGGCCAAAGTTCGTTCGGCACAATCTTTTCAAGGCCGTCCACTTCCTTGCGGAGAGCGGCAATCGCATCGACAATGCCTTCGTGGAGTCCACCGAGCGCCTTTTCCATGACGTCAATTGCGGCGAGCAAGCGGTTCATGCCTTCGCCGAGCGACTTGGCGTAACCGTCAAGACCTGGGAAGCCCTGGTTGAGAGCCATTTCGTTTGTCTTGAGCGCCTTAGAGTAAGCTTCGACAACGGCAGGCAAAATGATATTCTTCGCCATGTCGCGGGCGATTTCGCCTTCGATATGGATGCGCTTGTGGTAATCTTCCACATTCACTTCGTAACGGGAAACCATTTCGGCACGGTTCATCACGCCATACTTTTCGAAGAGCGCAATGTTTTCATCCTTCGTCAAAGCCTTGAGCGCTTCCATAGAAGTGCGGATGTTTGGGAGACCACGCTTTTCAGCTTCCTTCACCCATTCTTCAGTGTAGCCGTTGCCATTGTAAAGAATGCGCTTGTGTTCCTTCACGATCTTTTGCAAAATCTTTTGCAAGCCCGTGTGGAAATTCTTGTCATCAAGCTTTTCGAGCTGTTCAGAGATCATGTCGAATGCTTCGGCGACAATCGTATTGAGGACAACGTTCGGTTCAGAGCAGCTCTGGCTAGAGCCCGGTGCACGGAATTCAAACTTGTTGCCCGTAAATGCAAACGGCGAAGTTCTGTTGCGGTCCGTAGCGTCACGCGGGAGCGGCGGGAGCGTATCGGAACCAAGTTTCATGGCACCAGCTTGCTTGCTGGACTTCGGCACGCCTTGTTCGAGCTGTTCAATCACATCCATGAGCTGATCGCCGAGGTAAATGGAGATGATTGCCGGAGGAGCTTCGTGAGCGCCAAGACGGTGGTCGTTACCTGCACCTGCGCAAGTCATGCGGAGCAAATCAGCATGCGTATCGACAGCGTACATGATGGCGCAAATGGCAGTGAGGAACACGGCATTCTGGTGCGGGTCCTTGCCCGGATTGAGCAAGTTGCCCTTGCCGTAAGAAAGACTCCAGTTGTTATGCTTGCCAGAACCGTTCACACCTGCAAACGGTTTTTCGTGCAACAGGCAAACGAGACCGTAGCGGTCCGCCACATTACGGAGCGTTTCCATCACAAGCATGTTGTGGTCGCAAGCAAGGTTCACTTCTTCAAAGAGCGGAGCAAGTTCGAACTGGGCCGGAGCCACTTCGTTATGGCGGGTCTTTGCCGGGATACCAAGCTTCCACAGTTCCTTTTCCACATCGTTCATAAAGTTCAAGATGCGGCTCGGGATGCTGCCAAAGTAATGGTCATTCATTTGTTGGTGCTTTGCAGGAGTAGCACCGAAAATCGTGCGACCGGCCTGATACAGGTCCGGGCGTTGCAGATAAAATCTCTTGTCGATGAGGAAGTATTCTTGTTCGGCGCCGAGCGTAACTGTTGTCTTTTTCGGACCAGCCTTAAAGCAAGTCATCAAGCGGCGAGTCGACTTGGAAAGAGCTTGCAAGCTGCGGAGGAGTGGAGTCTTCTTGTCGAGAGCTTCACCCGTGTAGCTGCAGAACGCGGTCGGGATGCAGAGTGTTGCACCATTGCCGTGACGCTTGATGAACGCCGGAGAAGTCGGGTCCCACGCGGTATAGCCGCGAGCCTCGAACGTAGAACGCAAACCACCACTCGGGAAGCTCGAAGCGTCCGGTTCGCCCACAATCAAATTCTTACCGCTGAAAGCCATAATGGCCTTGCCACCAGACGGTTCAATAAAGCTGTCGTGCTTTTCGGCCGTCGATCCCGTCAAAGGCTGGAACCAATGCGTAAAGTGCGTTGCGCCGCGATCCATTGCCCAGCGCTTCATCGCGTGAGCGACATCGCCAGCGATGCTCGGATCAAGAGCCACGCCCTCGTCGATCGTTGCGAGCAATTTTTCGCAAATATCCTTCGGGAGGTAGGTGCGCATGGCATCGGCATTGAAAACGTCTTCGCCATAGAAATCGACATTCGCCGGAGCGGCAGGCATCACAGCGCTCACCGGAGCAGTTGCGATATCGTAGATGGCCTTATTACGACTATTGTTCATTTTTTACCCTTAATGTCTTCTCCGTCTTGTCATCCCGGACTTGTTCCGGGATCACCATTTCAGAGATTTTTAATTAACAGACTTAAAACTAGCAATGCTTTTACCCCTTTGCACCGTACAAAATCGCCTATTTTCGCCCTACTTCATTACATTTTTGTAAAATTATATCACTTTATTACATTTTTGTAATACAAGAACGTAAATTATTACTATATTAAACACGTTCATCTCTCCTAGAGCTGCGTCGGGTCGCCTAAAAACGGCCCGATGCAGCAACAGAGATTCCCCGAAAAGCAAAATGGATATCGAAGCTCTTGAAAACACGACTTTCGCGGCCATAGTCGAGAAAATCCAAAAGGTTCGCAAGCGTGGCGAGCTTTTAGAGAGCATTCACGGGATTTTAAAAAAGAACTTTGAATCCGTCGAAATCCAGCACCAAATCGAATGCCAGAAAATCCGCAACGTCATTGAAGGCATTCCAGGCGAACTCATCGGGAACACGCGCGAAATGCGCGAAGTGAGCAAGCTCGTCCGCCAAATCGCCCCCACCGCCGCAACAGTCCTTATCCGCGGCAAGGCAGGCACCGGCAAAGAATACGTTGCCCGCAGCATTCACGAGCTTTCGGAACGCAAAAATTCCCCGTTCGTAGCGCTCAACTGCGATGCCCTCACCGAGGGTGCGAACTCTTTTGAAAGCGAACTTTTCGGTTTTGAACGCGGAGCATTCACAGGCGCCACCAACCGCCACATCGGCAAGGCAGAACAAGCAAACGGCGGCACGCTCTTTCTAGACGAAGTTGCCGACTTGCCGCTCCCCGCGCAAATCAAGCTTCTGCAATTTATTCAGGAACAAAGTTTCAAGCGTCTCGGCAGCAACATCGAGCAGCGCTGTAACGTGCGTCTCATCGCGAGCACCGGCAAGAATCTCGAAGCCATGATGCAACACGGCACGTTCCGCGAAGACCTTTATTACCGCCTGAACATTTTCCAGATTTCGCTCCCCGAACTCATCCAGCGCAAGACGGACATTTTACTTTTAGCGGACCATTTCATCGAAAAGATGAATTACAAATATGGCAAGAAAATTTTGCGCTTAAGCTCACCCGCCATCGACATGCTCATGAGCTACCATTGGCCCGGTAACGTACGCGAACTCGAAAACTGCATCGAACACGCATGCCTTGCGACAACAGACGTCTGTATCAACGCCTACGATTTGCCGCCCACGCTGCAAACCGACGTCACATCAGGAACGTCCGTACTCCCCGAAGGCAACAGCCCTCTTGCCACGCTGATGGACAGCTACGAGCGCGAAATTCTGAGCGAAGCGCTCCGCCGTCATGACGGCAACATGAGCGCCGCCGGGCGCGACCTTTCCGTAAGCCCGCGCATGATGCTATACAAAATAAGGCGGCTAGGAATAGCCGCCTCGAATTAAGCAAATTGTCACCCCGACCATTGCGCCGGGGGCAGTAACACACTATCTCACAACAGTGATGCTATTCACCGGAAGAACATCCTTCGGCGACTTGAGCTTGCTCACCTTATCGTTTTTGTACACGTAAACGCCAGCATTCTCGCCACGTTCACCAATGTAAAGCGTTCCCGTAGCATTGTCAAAGAAGAGCGAGCCTTCAACATCGCTTATACCAGAAACCGTCTTGACCGACTTTTTAGAAAGGTCAATCTTAAAAAGCGGCACATTTCCATTATAGTCTTTATAAGCAGTACCATAAGCATAGCCCTCAGCATCTACAACAAAGGAAACAAGACCCGAACTAAGAGTGCCGAATTTTTCGCCATCAATAAGAACGGACGACTTTTTCTTAGCCACGTCAACGACTTCAATACCGAAGACGTCGGATTCACCACTATAATCACCAGTAGACCCAACATAAAGCATACCATTGGCAAAGCCCATAGCAGCCGGATTCTTCTTTGCAAGTCTGATCGTATCGAGGAATTCACCATCATCAAGATTGTACATTGCGATGAGGCCCGGCACATCGTAAGAAGTAACCCAGCCTTCAGAAACATAGCGCTGGAACATAGCAAACAAGGTATCGTTTCTGACTTCAAAATCAGCCAAATGCGGAGCATGGCCCTCCGTGTGCACAAGATTTTCAGTCTTAACAGTCTTTGTGACCTTACCATCCTTTATAGCAACTTTCACAAACTTGGCAGCGTCCTTCAAAGCAACCCAGACTTCCTTATCATTTGCCTTGACGACATCGCTCGGATTCGTGCCATCGCCCAACTTGACCTGCCACTTAGGCTTATTTTTCGCAGGATCCACCAACGCAAGGGCGCCCTTGCCACTTTCTACAACAAAGATGTTACCATCAACGCCAACAATCTTGGTATCCTGAGAGAACTGAAGAGTGTCGTCAGAGATCTTACCATCCTTAACCCAACGGAGTTCACCAGCCGGGCTTGTCCAATCACTGAAGTACACATAGACAGAGCCTTCATCTGCACTTGAAGAAGAAGACGTTTCCTTACTGGAAGAAGACTTCGCAGAGCTTGAAGAAGATTTTACAGAGCTAGAAGAGGACTTGCCCTTGCTAGAGGAGGATTTAGCCTTGCTGGAAGAAGATTTCGCTTTATCCACGCTTGACGAGCTAACGAGATCGATTTCGTCATCTTCAGCGGAAGTGGCGTTATCCGAGCAAGCCTGCATATAGAATGCAAAGGACGATGCCATAAGAAGAGAGAGGATTTTTTTCATGGTTGTTCCTTTTTATGTTTTTCGCAGACGATGTGGATTACATGTTTTGCAAGCCCCATTCTGCGCGGGGTTTAAAACCCCTGTGTTAATGTTAATTTGTATTCTCGCCCAGGAGTTGGGAATGGAATATAGGGGTTTCTATACTTTTCATCCGTTAAATTTCGAAGAGCGAAAATAAGTCTAGTTTTAACAAATGGAGACCACCCAAGCGAAACATGATGCAAATCCACAGCAGGTTCCACAACACGATTCGCACGGTCTTCAAAAATTTTGGTACGATATTCCGAAACCCAGGTCAAATCAAGATGATACGGTAAATCGAATCGTGCTTCGGCATAATATGAACGCGCCGGTTCATTCGGAATTTTCTTCCCATTATAATAGTTTTCATTGCTTCGATCTTCCGCATTCTGGAACGTTGCACGCAAAATCACAGAAAGCCAATTTTTGGGTTTACTTTCCAATTCGGCCTCAAGCCCTCGAATATGGGATTTTCCAATATTTTTCGGTTTTACAAAGCCAGCATTCATTAACCAAAATATTCCATTATCCACTCGCGTTTCAAAATACGTTGCACGAATAGCAGTATTGCTTTTGGGAACCATGTAATAGCCCCCCACTTCAAAACGCAGCGCAGATTCATCAAGAAGATCTGGATTCGAAAGCATTCCAGGATAAACGCCATATAGTTCCATCAACTGCGGCGTACGTACAAAACGTCCAAAGCTCAAGCTAAAGCCATACAGAGAACTAGGGGCATCATAACGCACAAAGCCACGCCCAGACCACGAAATATCACGATCTTTCGCCGTATTCAACGTCAACGATGTCGTCGGCTGTACGAATTTTCCACCATAAAGATCATCCTTGACAATCAAAGCCGATGTTTCGCCACCAACAGAAAGATTCTTGATTAATTCATAAAACACATCAGCAGAAGCATTAGTAGAAACACGAGAAAGGTTCCATTTGGGCATCGTTCCGCGTTTCTCATAATAGGAGGCATCCATCGACAATCTCAAATTCGCTTCCAAGCGGTCGCCCGAATAGTTCGCAACAACCTCAGGAACAAGGCTATACCCTGCCGCGCCATATTCCTGCAATCCAGAAGACGGATACCCGATATGATCCAGCGGGTAATATGAATGCGACGTAGCCTTTTCAAACTTTCCCGTCAATGAAAATTCAAGCCATAGCCAGCCCAGCAACTGAGGCAATTCCGCACGATAAGCCATCTGTACAAAATCACCCTTGTAACCCGCGACACTCGTCTGATAATCGTCGTGCCCTGGATTTCCACCATCCGAACGGCTAAAGTTAAGATTCAAAGTCGAAAAAACGCCATTTGCATGCAAAACGCGAGCCTTGAAAAGCCCCGAGTATTCTGTGAACTCGGCATTCCGGCGCGTATCCGTAAAATCGTCATCATGATTATACGGAGTTCCATTATTGCTCTCAAATTCGTAATCGTTGTCGCTATGGCGTACCGACAAAGACGCACTTACCGAGGCGCTATCCGTCAAGCGAGAAAGCAACTGCATCGAAGCCTCCCACGTGTTGTGGCTGCCGTAACTTAAAAGCACACGACCCGACTTCTTTTCTTCAGGCTTGAGCACAGCTTCGGCAGGCTTCGAACCTTTCGTGATAAAGTTGATGGCACCGCCAATGCCGCGACCACCAAACTTCGCCGGCACACGGTCCTTGTAGACTTCAATCTTTTCAATCTGATTCAAGTCAATCGAACCAAAATCAACCGCACCGCCCGAGGCATCGTTCAGCGGAATGCCGTCCATGCAAACGACAATGTTTTTTGCCGAGACACCGCGAATGCTCACGGTCTGGAAACTCCCGACACCGCCCTGGCGCGTGTACTGCACGCCCGGGAGTGCCGCCAAGACTTCCGCTGCCGAAAGCGAACGGCCTTCCCACGCTTCGGGCAAAACCTCGGCATAACTCGAAGACGCCTGCAAAGGCTTTTCAACACTCGTCGTCTCGTAAACAGAGGACTCGCCTAAATCTTGAATAAACTCTTCGGAAAAACTAGAAACGCTCGCAAGCAGTACGGCCGCGCACACGCGAACGCCCAAGAGACTGCGACTGCACGCAGTCAAACACCCACGCAAACGCGTGGCTATGCAAAGCGATGTCTTTCGCACCGTTTAACAACCCGTGGCGCAAAGCGCCCGTTGTGCCTTACAGTTCTTCTGACTCGGGGATCACTCTACTTCCAGCCCCTTCACACCCACCTTGCGGCAAGCATTGGTTTATGCTGGTTTCGTCCTCCCTTACAGCGGCGAGACCGTTCCCGGCTTTCACGGGATTCTCTTATATCGAATCAGCGGTGACACGATACAGCGTTTTACCGCATAAGGCATTACCTATGAAAAATATAGTAAACAATTCGGGGCATTGTCATCCCCCGTCATGCCCGTCACCGAACGGGCATCTCCCTTTCATGAAATCTTACATTCGCGGTTTCCACTCCGCAAGAACCATGCCCGCAACAATGGCGACAGCACCCGCGATCGCGACCGACGTGATACGCTCCCCAAGAGCAATCACCGCTGTAATAATCGTCACGAGCGGAATTGCGTATATGTAATTGCTTGCGAGCACCGTTCCAATTTGCTTCAGTACCATATTCCATATCAGGTACCCAAACAACGACGAGAACACCGTAAGGCAAAGGAAGTTGAGCGACACGACCGGTTCTGCAAAGTTCTGCCACGGGACTCCAAGGAAATGCCCAGCGCCGGCCTCGTTTGGAGCAATCGCGGTTTCGCCAAGCATAATGATTATTGACGAGAGCGCGCCATAGAAAAACATCTTTCGCGTTATAAAAAGCGTAGAGTATTTTTCATTGAGCGGACGCACAATCAAGGAATAAATCGTCCACATGCATGCCGAACTGAACGCGAGCAAATCGCCCACCGGCGAAAGTTTTAGAATAAACTTTCCATTCAGCACCACAAGCACCATGCCGATAAACGTAATCACACACCCGAGAATCTGTCGCTTACAAAGGCGTTCGCTTTTGTAAATGAGCCCGCCAAAAATCATCGTCAAAAGCGGATTCGTACAGACAATCAACGAGACATTGCTCGATGGAGAAATCGAGAGCGCTGTATTCTCCGCCCAAAAGTAAAGCGTGCAACCCGTGAGCCCGCACAAGCACAAAATCAGTTCGTGCTTCCAGTTTTCACAACGGAATTGTTTATGCGTCATCGCGAGCAGCAGCAAGTACGTCACCGTAAAGCGCAACGTGAAAATCTGCACCGCCGAGAAGCCGTGATTCAAGAGCACCTTCGTGCTCACAAAACTCGTGCCCCAAAACGCAATCGTCCCAATCGCAAGGGCGTGCCAAAAAGCGAGACTGTTACGGGTCGGTTTCATCACCGCCAAAGATAAAAAAAATCAGCCCACAAAAATATGGACTGATTTTGTTCATTAAGGAAGAAAAACTTACTTAGCCTTCTTAGCGAGTCTTTCACCAGCTCTAAGATTCGTAGCGACAATCTTTTTAAGTTCAGCGGCGCCCTTTTCGAATCTTTCACCACCATTCCAGCCACGCGGGAACTTCTTCATAGAAGTTTTGAGCTCGGTCAATTGCTTGATCATATCATCGACAACGAGGTCACCGGCTTCGCCGCCCCATCTACGAACCTTGGCAGGCTTCGTAGCCACAACAGCCTTCTTCACTTCAGCGGCCTTGACGGTCTTCTTGGCAACAACGGTTTTCTTTGTAGCGACAGCTTTCTTTGCAGTAGCCATTTTTTTCTCCTTGGTTATTTGTTATGTGTTAAAAAAGTTCTCCGAGTTCTTGTCTTTTAGCCAAGGCCTCGTCGCAAATCGCAGCCAAAATGCGTTCGTGCGTACACACCTCAGGCGAAACCTTGTAAACAGAGCCCGTCGTATAAAAAGCATTGCAACCACACTCATGCGCAGAGCACCTGTATCGAATGGCGCACCCATCGCATTCTGGCTTATCGTGTTTCAGATAATTGCGCAGATCCTTTGCAACAGCCCCGTTAAACAGCTTGTTTTTACTATCAAAAACAGAACCTAGTTTATATTTTGCATCTTCGGCGCTAGTGATAAAGCGGCTGCACGGGAACACTTGCCCATTTGCCGAAATTCCAAGGCCGCCTTTAAAAATAAAGCAGGAATATTCCTTTTGCCTCACGTCCAGCAATCTAAAGGAGATTTTATCCTGAATCGTGCCCAAATAAAAATCTTTTTCTTGCTTTCTGTACTTGAGCCACAAAAGCGCCATTTTCTGGTATTCATACGCAAGGGCGTCAAAATCCTCGCCCGTCCACTTGCCATCGAAATCAACAGCAGTCGTCACGCTTTTAAAGCCCTGGTCAAAAAGCCACTCCACAGCACGGCTAAGACCACGCACATGTTTGCGCGTCACCACCGAAATCACAGAAGTACGCATCTGCGTAAGGAATGGAATATTCGGCGAAATCAGCTTGAAACAGCCCTTGCCATCCACGGTGCGCCTTGAAATATTGTGTTTCCTTTCAGGGCCATCCAAAGAAAGGAATATCTTGAAATTTTCCTTTTTCAGGAACTTGCAAATTTCATCGGTCAACAGCGTTCCATTTGTATTGACATGGAAGCCATACTGGAAATCTTCGGGGAATCTGCTACGATTCTCTTTTACAAACTTTTTAACAAAGCGCACCGACCAGCGGATTGCATCCATGCGCAAAAGGGGTTCGCCCCCAAAAAAGGTTATATTAAAAAAGCTCTGCTTTTGATCAATCGTTCTTTCAAGCGCCAAACGCAGTGACGCTTCTAGAATTTCGTCACTCATATCTATCTTGCGATCGATCTGACTATCCTTATAATAGCAATAACTACAGCGAAGGTTGCACCGTTCTGTTAAGCTCAACAATAAATTCATACCAAAAATTTATAATAAAATTATATCAACAATATAATACAATTAAATTCACAAAAATGTAAAATTAATTTATTACATATAGTGCAAAAACAACAAAGATATAGTTTAAAACTATTACTAATTATAATTTTTCCCTAATTTCGACCATATTTTCGTATTTTCGCGTACGAATCCGAATCTTTTCACTAGGCCGAGCTATAGAAACTAACTATATTACAAGCTATAAAAAATTTATAAAGGATTCTAAAAATGTCTAAAATCGAAACTCTTTGCATTCAGGGCGGTTGGCAGCCGAAAAACGGCGAACCGCGCGTCCTCCCCATCTACCAGAGCACCACGTTCAAGTACGAAACGACCAACGACATGGCCGACTTGTTCGACCTGAAGGCTTCCGGCTACTTCTACACCCGTCTGCAGAACCCGACGAACGACGCCGTCGCTAACAAGATTGCCGCTCTCGAAGGCGGTGTCGCAGCCATGCTCACGAGTTCCGGTCAGGCCGCAAACTTCTACGCCGTTTTCAACATCTGCGAATCCGGCGACCACTTCATCAGCACTTCCGCTATTTACGGTGGTACGAGCAACCTCTTCTCCGTCACGATGAAGAAGCTCGGCATCGAATGCACGTTCGTGGACCAGGACGCCTCTGACGAAGAAATCGAAAAGGCTTTCCGCCCGAACACCAAGTGCGTCTTCGGCGAAACCGTCGCAAACCCGGCAGGCAAGGTCTTGGACCTCAAGCGCTTTGCTGATCTCGCCCACAAGCACGGCGTTCCGATGATTGTCGACAACACCTTCCCGACCCCGATTCTCTGCCGTCCGATTGAATTCGGCGTTGACATCGTGACCCACTCCACGACCAAGTACATGGACGGTCACGCCATGGCTGTGGGTGGCTGCATTGTGGACAGCGGCAACTTCGACTGGGAAGCAAACCACGACCGTTTCAAGGGCCTCACCGAACCGGATCCGAGCTACCACGGCCTCGCCTATACGAAGGCTTTCGGCAAGGGCGCTTACATCACGAAGGCAACCGCACAGCTCATGCGCGACTTCGGTTCTATCCAGTCTCCGCAGAACGCATTCCTTCTGAACGTCGGTCTCGAAACGTTGCACCTCCGCATGCCGCGTCACTGTGAAAACGCTCTCGCCTGCGCCAAGTTCCTCAAGAACCACCCGAAGGTCGCTTGGGTCAACTACGCTGGTCTCGAAGGCGACAAGTACTATGAACTCGCCCAGAAGCAGTTCAAGGGCGGCCTCCCGTGCGGCGTTCTCACGTTCGGCATCAAGGGCGGTCGTGAAAAGTCCATCCAGTTCATGGACAGCCTCAAGATGATCTGCATCGTGACCCACGTGGCCGACGCCCGCAGCTGCGTGCTGCACCCGGCAAGCCACACGCACCGTCAGCTCACCGACGAACAGCTCATCGAAGCAGGCGTTGCACCGGACCTCATCCGCTTCAGCGTCGGTATCGAAAATGTCGAAGACATTATCGCCGACCTCACGCAGGCACTTGAAAAAGTGTAATCTGCAACTGAGAAATCTGCGATTTCACAAGTAAATTCTGCACGGCACCGCAAAAACGGTGCCGTGTTTTTTATGACATTCCAAGTGTTTTTGTCACCCCGGATTTATTCCGGGGTCACCATTTTTATATAGCCACACCCCGCGTATATGCCTATATTTGGAGCACCTCAAAAAGAAGGATATAACAATGCTTAATTTAATAAAGGCTGTTAGCCGCTTTTTATCGACATACACATCGCTTTTCGTCATCGCATGTGCAGTCATCGCATTTTTCATCCCCACGCTTTTTGGCTGGGTTCACGGCAACACAAGCTCGATTATTCTCGGCATCATCATGCTCAGCATGGGCCTCACCATTACCATGGACGATGTTCGCAACTTGATGAAACGCCCGGCCGACATTTTCCTCGGCGCCGTCGCGCAATACACCATCATGCCGCTCGTTGCATTCACGCTCACGAAGCTCTTTGGACTTGACCCGTATTTGGCCATCGGCATCATTCTCGTCGGTTGCTGCCCAGGCGGCGTTTCAAGCAATGTCATGAGCTTTTTGGCTAAAGGCGACGTGACATACTCCGTAAGCATGACCATGGCAAGCACGCTTCTCGCTCCGCTCATGACTCCGCTTTTGGTCCTTTGGCTTGCTGACACGAGCATCGAGGTAAACGCTGTCGGCATGTTCCTCAATATCCTTTACGTAACGATTTTCCCGATTCTCATCGGCTTCACCTGTAACTACTTCTTCGGCAAGCGCGCAGGCTTCAAGGAATTTCAATCGAACATGCCCGCTGTAAGCGTCATTGGCCTCGCATTAATCGTCGGTGGCGTCATCGTGACCGTGCGTCCGCAGCTTTTCGCAAACGGCATGGGACTCATCGCGCTCATTCTCGCGGTGGTATTCTTGCATAACGGTCTCGGTTACGTGCTCGGCTACAGTGTCGGTCGTTTGTTCAAATTCAACACTGCCAAGAAGCGCACCATCTCCATTGAAGTCGGCGTGCAGAACGCAGGCATGGCAACAGTCCTCGCCGGCGCATTCTTCGCCAACCCGGAGAATCTCGCCCTCCACCCGGAAGCCGCCCTCTGCGTTGTGCCATGCGCTATCAGCTGCGCCTACCATTCCATCAGTGGCACAATCCTCGCCGGCATCTACGCCCACATGGACAAGAAGAAAGCCCAAACTTAATAAATAATCATTTGAAAAGGGCGGCCCTTTCGAGCCGCCCTTTGTTATGACCAGGAAAACCAAAATAACTGTTATCGCGCCGCGCGCATCTTGACTTACATTCAATCGCGCATCTCGCCAACGCTTTAAGAGATTAGCAGTATCGCGAGCACTTGCCCACTCAAGATTCTCAGTAACATCGTAAGCGGGTAAACAGATGCGTAACCAACGTTCGTTGCTTCGGAATTGCTGAGTCCGTTTGCGAACGCAAGAGCCGGAGGGTCTGTCGTTGCACCTGCAAGCACACCGCAAAGCGAGAGGTAATTGACCTTGAACACCGCCTTGCCAACAATCGCTACAATCATCAGCGGGAAGAACGTGATAATTGCCGAGAGCGCCATGTAGTAGAATCCGTCGCCGTTCAAAAGCACATCGAAGAACTTGATACCGGCATTGAGGCCCACGCAGCTGAGGAATATCGTAATGCCGAGTTCACGCAGCATGAGGTTTGCGCTGTTCGCCATGAAGAAGTTGAGCGGGCCAATCTTACGTTTACGGCTTAGGATAATCGCGACAATCAGCGGACCGCCAGCAAGGCCGAGCTTGAGTGGGGTCGGCATGCCAGGAATCGCAAGCGGGATGCTTCCGACAATCACGCCAAGGAAAATGCCGAGGAATGCGGGGAGAATTTCCGGATGGTCAAGCGCCGTGAGCGAGTCACCCAGTTCCTTTGCTGCAGCGGCAATGCTTTCCGGCGTACCGACGACGAGCAACTTATCTGCAAATTTCACGCGGATATCGAGGCGACCGGTGAACTTGAATCCGCCACGCGTCACGCGGCTCACGGTCACACCAAAGCGGTCGTTGAGCGCAAGCTGCTGAATGCTCTTGCCAAGAATTTTCTTGTTCGTCACGAGAATCGTCTTGACCGCCAAATTTGACTTCTGGAGCGTAATCGGGTTTTCTTGCTTTTCGCCAATAATCTTCTGCAAACTCTCAATCGCGTCCGGCATACCGACGACATGCACCAAGTCATGGAGCTCAAGCGTCATATCGCCCTTCGGCATGTTAATCACCTGATCGCGAGCATGGCGCGTCACCACAGCACCCGAAGAGATGAGCCCCGGAATGTCCTTGATCTTGCAGCCCACAAGATTTACGTTATCTACACGGAGCGTGCAAGAGACAATTTCCTTGGACTGTTCTGCAATTTCTTTCTGGTATTCTGCGGCAGCGACTTCCGGCTTTTGCCTAAAGAACAAGCGCACAAGAATCATCACAAGAATAATGCCAATCACGCCGAACGGGTAAGCCACCGCATAGCCAACGCCCGTGAGTGAAGCATCCACGCCAGCCGCCGTCAGAGCAGAATTCGCAGCACCGAGCGACGGGGTGTTCGTCACGGCACCGCAAAGCATACCAATCAGCACCGGCACGTTATCGTGCATGTTCGTCGTGAAGTAAATAAGAACGGTAGCAAGTACACCCAGGAGGACAATGCTCACCGCAAGAATGTTGAGCACCAGACCGTGTCGCTTTATGGAGTCAATAAAGCCCGGGCCTACTTGCATACCGATTGTATAGACAAAGAGAATGAGGCCAAATTCCTGCATAAAATGAAGAACGCTGGGCTCGATTCGCATTCCGATATGACCGAGAAGGATTCCTACGAAAAGAGCGCCAGCTCCCCCAAGGCTCACGCCTTTCACCTTGACCTTGCCCAGCATGATGCCGATGGCAGCCGTCAAGGATAGCGCGAGTACTTGTTGCCCTACAGAGGGCTTTGCAAACAGGTCAATTAGCCAGTCCATTTTATACACCTTCTTTTTTTCGCACCCAAATGTAGCATAGGAGATTAATAATGACTAATAGATTATTCATATTAGATTAATAACGAAAAATGATAGATAACGCATTTGCGCAATTTGCGCCCCTCCAGTTGCTAGTATTAATATAATTTTATCGCGCTACAAAAGGCAAACAAAAAGGTCTACCCCTTACAGATTCTCGGCAAAAACTACTCCAGATACACTACTTCGCCCATTTGCGGCATAAGCACAAGCTTTCCTGATTCCTGAGCGGCGCGTTTTGCGTTTTCGAGCGGTTCGAAATAAGAATGATAAGCCAAGCAGAACTTGGAATGATGAACCGTCATGTATCGATTGGCATTCAAGTCCTGCATTTCTTTACTGAGCTGTTCAGGCAAGGCATGAATTTGGTTCCAATCTTCATTGTACTGACCGTTTTCGAGAATGGCGAGGTCGATATCTGCAAATTTTTCACCAATCTTCTTGAAATGCTTGCCGTAACCGCTATCACCACCAATCCAAACAGTGCGTTTCGGAGTATTGAACACAAACGAGGACCACAGCGACTTATTCGGCCTTATCCCACGCCCCGAAAAATGTCTAGCAGGTGTCAATGTCACCACAAACTTTGCATCCTCAGCCGCTTCCAAGTCAACAGTTTCCCACCAATCAAGTTCCACGAGTTTTTCGACAGGGTAACCCCAGTATTCAAAATGTTCACCCACGCCAAGTCCCGTCACCACACGCTTTACGCGCGGTTCGAGTTCCTTCACGGCCTGATAATCCAGATGATCCCAGTGGTCGTGCGAAATCACCAGGTAATCGATATCCGGCATGTCGACAGGCTTGTAAACGTCTGTTCCCTTGAACATCTTGTTCACAAAGCTTACTGGCGAGCCCTGATAAAACACGGGATCCACAAGGATCTTTTTCCCGGACAAGTTCATCAGATACGAAGAATGTCCGAACCAGACAATCCAATCACGGTCCTGCGGTAGCGATTTTAAGTCCGTCTTGACAACCGTCAGCGCTGTATCGGGAACGGTTTGCGACCTTTTGCCGAATAAAAACTCAAACGTCGTTTCAAACAAGTTCTTATCGCCCGTCATCGTGACTGTATTTTCGTCATTCACGAACTTCTGGCCATCGTAATGCAGCGACCGCTTAATGCGTTCAAGGCGTTTACCTTGCGGAATACGCCCAAATTTTGCCTGGTTCAGGAACAGCACGCCAACGGTTCCCAGAATAAAAAGGGTCGAAAGTGCGATAATCATAATTTTCTTTTTCTTCGTTAATTTTTTCACGTCTAGCCTGTTACCTTGTCAAAATCGTCCGGTGATTCGAACAGTTTTTTCTTGATTTGAAGCCCCGAATCCTTGAGGCATTCAATCATCGTCAACCATTGCAAATCCATATCGGAATAGGCTCGCATTCCGGATTTATTCTTTTGCACAATCGTTCTGCGCGGTATTGCCCATAGCCATTCATCCTTGGTTTAGATGTTCTCTAAAAATATAACATCTAGAGTTAGCTCTAGGTCAAGGTATTTTTTGAAAAAATTTGCGCTTAGAAAAATTTTCTCTTGCCGTCCACACATTTTCGTTCATTACTATATTATACTGCAACAAGTTTTTTTCGGGCGGGTAGACATGCCAGAAGAGATGATTGACATTTTGAACAGCGACGGCACTCCAGCGGGGTATTCCCGCGGAAGGACAGAGGTCCATGCGAAAGGCCTTTGGCACCGCACCGTACACATTTGGGCATTCGATAAGAACGGTCGAATCGTTTTCCAGCAGAGGAGCCACCTCAAGGAGAACAACCCGAACTTGCTCGACACCAGTTGCGCAGGGCACATCACCGCAGGCGACAACAGCCGAAACGCAGCCATCCGCGAGCTCAGCGAAGAAATGGGCGTCCACAAGCGCCCCGAAGACCTGGAATACCTTTTCGAAGCGACTCACGAGAACGTTTTGAACAACAAAACGTATTTCGATAACGAATACTATGACACGTACAAAATAACGCTATCCGACGACGAAGCCGCGCATCTCGTCCCGCAGCCGGGAGAGGTCGACGAATTCATCTGGATGACCCCAGCCGAATTTTTGGAAGAACTAGCGAAGCTGCCCGAAAAATTCGTAAGCCATCCCAAGGATTACGATTGGATCCGTTCCCTGCTGGATAAACAAAAATAAGCATTAAGTAGGGAAAACCAGTCCACAATTTTTATAGCTTTATAAAATTGGGATTGCATTAACAAATTCGTCTACGAGGGATGACGCCATGAAGTACAAAAACACAGCCATTGTTGTCGAGGGCGGCGGTTTACGCGGGTCGTATGCCGGCGGAGTTCTTGACGTGCTCGCCGACAAAGAAATCAAGTTTGGCGGGGCCTGTGGCACATCGGCAGGCGCCACGCACCTGTGCAGTTTTCTCTCAGGACAAATCGGGCGCAACTTCCGCGTCGATACCGTGCACTCCAAGAGCCCGCGCTACATGAGCTTCAGGAACCTGCTTTTTACAGGCGACTACTTTGCTTTTGACTATTGCTACAAGCAAATTCCGTACAAAATCGACCCGTTTGAATTTGACAAGTTTGCAGCCCAGTGCCAAGAGACCGAATTCCGCGTCTGCATGACAGACGTTGAAACCGGCCTTGCCGAATATCCGCGCATTTTGGACTACCGTAACGAAGACGACATGAACCGCATCCGCGCTTCGGCCAGCCTCCCGATTTTAAGCAAAATCGTCAAGATCCACGGGAAAAAGTTCCTGGATGGCGGCGTTGCCGACAGCATCCCGTTCGAGCCTATGTTCAAAAGCGGTTTTGAACGCGCGGTCGTAATCCTCACACGTCCGCTCGGTTACCGCAAAAAGATCAACAAGGCTCTCCCGCTGGTGAAACTGGCCTTCCGTCATTACCCGAAATTCGTCGAAGCGGTCGCCACACGCCATATCCGCTACAACCAGGCGCTCGACAAGCTCGCAAAACTCGAATCTGAGGGCAAAGTCTTCATCTACCGCCCAAGCCGTCTCATCAAAATTTCGGACATCGAGAGCAACAAGAAGAAAATTGCGGAACTTTACGAGCTCGGCAAGGAAGACGCGCACAACAAAATGCCGGAATTGCTGAAATTTTTAGAGGGATAGTCACTGGATCCCTCGACTTCGCTCGGGATGACACTTCTGAAAAGCCCGTTTTTTCGCGAAAAAACGGCAATTTACAACGCTCGTTGAAAATTTTACAACGCGAAGCCCATTTTCTCAACACGTTTTCGCAACACGGCCCTATAATAATATAGATTATAGGGTATGCCTGAAGTATTAGACTACCTGGAATACCGCGAGTACCTCAAGGACTGGTTTGTCGAGACCAAAAAAGACAACCCGTTCACCTCGTACCGCTATCTCGGCCAGAAAACCGGCGTGGACCCGGCCTGGCTTGTTCGAGTTTTCCAAAAAGAAGGCCATCTGAACGAGAGCACCCTGCCCGTGTTCATCAGGATTTGCGGCCTAGACGATCGAAGGGCAGAATATTTCAAGACCCTTTACAGGTTCAACAAGACCAAAGCAAAGCAGACGCTCTCCGAGCTTTACTACAAGCTCCTGGAACTCCGTTCCCTTGAAACGCGCGTGCTTTCGGAACCGGAACTCGCCTACTTTGGCAGCTGGGCATGTGCAGCTCTCCGCGCCCTCATCGGCATCACGAAGGACACCAGCGATATTGCTAGCCTCGGCAAGCATTTGAACCCGCCCATTTCGCAGGATGACGCCCGCAACGCGCTCGGCATCTTGAAGCAGCTTGGGCTCGTCGTCCCGGACGGTACCGGCGGCTGGAACATCACCGACCAGATTATCAGTACTGGCGGCGAAGTCAAGAGTTCTGCAGTCCGCAGTTTCCACAGACACACAATGGAACTTGCGCAGGAATCGCTCGACCGTCACAAGCCCGAAGAACGCGACATTTCGAGCGTGGTATTCACCGCTGATGAATCCGACCTGCCCGAAATCAAGCACAAGATTGAAGAATTCCGTCGTGGGCTTTTGCAATTTGCCCGCAAGAGCGAACGCGCCGACCGCGTTTACGCACTGAACATTGCCATGTACCCCCTCTCCGACAAGGTAGCCGACCCGGCAACAGGCCCTACCTCGCCCGAAAACAAAGGAGGTGCAAAATGATTTTCAAAAAGAAATTATATATTAAGGGTATGGACTTGAAGCAGAACAACAACAGACGCTTGATTTCGCTGATTGCACCGCTTGCAATCGGGTTCTCGCTTTGCGCCTGCGGTGGTTCTGAAGTTGCAGGCGGCGGCCCGAGCGGTACAGAAGCCGGTAACGCCATCACTGCACAGATTCTTATCGCAAATGCACCTGCGGCAAACGCACGCGTCAAGCTCGTCGAGCACAACAGCCTCGACGGTCAAGGCTATACGGCTACCGCAGACTCAAACGGCTTTGTTTCTATCGAAAACGTCGCCATTGGCAACTACACGATGGAAGCCTCCCTTGATGAATCCGCACTTGCGCTCCAGCTCCCTGTGGATGTCAAGGATACCGTAAGCGACGTTGCACTCGGCCAGCAGAACTTGCAGAAGTCAGTCTTTATCGGCGGTTCAATTGCCGACTTTATTGGCAACACGGACGAAAGCATAAAGAACATGAACGGCTTTGTCAAGTTCCGCGGTCTCGACCATTCAGCAGCCATCACAAATGGCAAGTTTGAAATCTTCGGTCTCCCAGCAGGTCATCTAAACATGGTGATTATCCCGACAGAAACCGCCGACACGGTGAAGGTCTCTGTTGAAACTGATGCAGGCGATTCCGTCACGACACTCAAGCCGCAGGATTCCATTCCTCCGACTCCGGTTTCGAAAAACGAAAGACTCCTCATCGACGACTTTGAAGATGGTGACAACTTCCATATTTATGTACCGGAAAACATAATGGGTTACTCCGGCTATTACTGGCTGTTGCTCACGACGACACTTGCCAACACAATTCCATTTATCGCTGTTGACACCATTAACGTATATCCAGAAATTCCCCAGGATCTCAAGGGAAAACATCCATTCATTGCAGTCATCCAAGACGACAATGAAGGCGGCAAAGAAGTCAACGTCAAATTCGATTTCCCAGAAACATCCATCGGAGAAACCGCGCCTTTTGCATTCATAAAGCTGTATTTCAAAGGCATGTACACGACTACCGATTTGAGCATGGTTGATTCTGTCGCGTTTGACGCTTGGGGTTCAGGAAATGCTGAAATCCAGATTTTGGACGAAGCCAACGGCGTGACATTAACGGCATACCCGATCACGCTTCCAAAAAGCAAGGCTAAGCTCCAGTACGCTTGGGCAGACCTTTTGCCAAACGAAGAAGACCGCAAAAAGGTCTCATCGTTCTCAATCGTGTTCCACGACGACGGAGAACTCCACTTAGATAACTTTGAGCTCATCGGGCAAGACCTGCTGGACATCTGGAAGCAGGAATAATGCCGGGCGCAAATTCAGTTACATCGAATCAAGAGACTCTGCACAAAGATCTTGAAAAAGTTGTCCGCAAATACGCGCGGACAACTTTTTTGCGTCCTATCGCAGACCACACGCGAAAAGCATTTGCACAAGTCGAAGAATTCGTACGGAAGTTCTACGAAACTGCTGAAAAAGGTGATCCCGGAACGGAGTCCGGGATGACAAATGAAAAGAAGAAAGGTGACCCCGTCCCGGCACAAGGCCGGGATGACATGGTGTCCGGGGTGACAAATGCAATACGCGATGGCGCCCCCGGTGCAAATGCGGAGACTGCGCCGGTCGCCGTAATTCTAGATTCCGGTTGCGGAACAGGCGAAAGTACAATCCACATCGCTCGCCGCTTTCCGGGCATTCCCGTCATCGGGATAGACAAGTCCTGCGCCCGCCTAAACAAAGCCGGCAACCCATCGCAAACGGCGGGCGAAGACGTTCCCGCAAATGCATTCTGGATTCGCGCCGAGCTTCTGGACTTTTGGCGACTCGCATTAGAACACGTGAAATCGGGCAAGTGGACCATTCCGTACCATGCTGTGTATTACCCGAACCCGTGGCCAAAGCAGAGCGAGGCCACGAGACGTTTCCACATGCACCCGATTTTCCCGACGCTCCTTGCGCTCGGTGAGACGATTGAACTTCGCACGAACTGGGAAATCTACGCCCGGGAATTTGCCGAAGCTGCGAGAATTGTCTACGACGAAGCCGCTAAAGGAGATTCCGCCCCGGAACAAGTCCGGGGTGACAAGGAGGCCGGAATAACAGATGCAGCGGGAATGACAATTAAGTGCGAAAGTTTTGATCCCGAGAAACCGGAAACAGCATTCGAGCGTAAATACAAAGAAGCCCGCCAAAAACTATGGCGGGTAACGGTATCGCACTTCTAAATTGCGAGAAAGGCGATGCCGGAACGGAGTCCGGCATGACAGCGCGACAGCTTCCGGCTTCCTACTTCCTACTACTTACGGTCCTTCATCCAGTTGGCGATGAACTTCAGATTGCGCGTAAAGCGTACATCCATTCCAGCACCGGGCACTACAATAAATTCCGTAAGGCCGTACTTGTCGCCCTTGCTGCCCCAGTCGTACGTATAACCTAAGCGCGTCCACGGGCGTGCATCCGGTCCCGTGTAAATCTTGGATGCTCGAGCGTCAAACCAGTTCTTGAACCACATCATGCGTTCCGAAATTTCGGCATCATTGCTGAGTTCGCCTTCAAACGCCGTGCGCATATCGTAAGCCTTCACGTCGGGCACATATGCAGGGCGCATCAAGTCATCCGGTTTCACCCACAAGAACGCCATATGCGTCGCCTTGGAAGTTCTCGGTTCGCCAAACAGCTGTTTGAATCGCAAATCCCAGTTGCGAACGCTATCCTTGCGGTCCTGGAACCACAACAACAGTTCCTTCTCGTTTACGACCCACACAACGCTATCCGACTTGACAAATTCGCCATCCTTATAAGTCTCGGGATCCGATGTGAGCGTTACCACGAGGAGTTTAGACTTATCGGCATTCCATGTGACCTTGTCGCTGTAATCATCAAGCGTCACGACCGTGAATTTTTCTTCTTCAAGAGCCTCAGAAGCATCCTTGACGGCATTTGCATATTTCACATCCAGAACGGAATCGCGATTGACCATCGAGATTTTTTGGCCCTTGTTATCACGGATTTCGCAATACGGAATGCTGTCGGTATTCACTGCCACCTCAGCCTTCGCGAACTGTTCACTCAAGATGTCGCCATTGTAAGTAAACAGCGTATCGCCTTCCATAAACGAGACAACGACCTTGCAGAATCCCTTTTCCGGAATCACAACTGACGTCGGGAAGCGTTCATTCCCTGCCCCTGTCGTATCGAGCTGCATCTTGTTTTCGTTTTCGCCACAAGTGTAATTGTATTCCGTAAGTGTAGCCACACCAGGCTTCATTTCGCTGAAGAACACATTTTCCTGTTCGCTGCTAAAGGCGGGCTTTACAATAATGGACTTGCCGCCAAGAACCATTGTATGCGGAATACCTTCGCCACAATAATAGGCAGGCTGGCGGAACACGCCAATAATACCCGTCTTACCCTGAAAATTTTCAGCCTTGGAGACGTTGTCGCCTCTCGTAAATGCGCAACCAAGCAAAGCAAGAGCAAATGCGCTCCCCAATAGACAAATGTTCTTCATCCGATTCCTCATCCTAGTTAACTATTCAAAATATAGTTAACTCCAATTTTTTGCCGATTTATTATGGCAAACTCTTGACTCGTTTTGCAAACAGTAGCTGTCCATTCAAGTCAAGTCGCACATAGGCGGGGCGATTCACCCCAGAAATATCGACAGATGCAGACGATTCAACAAACGAATGCATCCCGAGCATGTTCCCGATGGCATCGTAAAAACGGAGCGTCTTTTTGCCCGGCATGGGGACTTCGACATTCAGCATTCCATGCGCAACATGCATTTGCATTCCAGGCACCAAGCGATGACCGAGCACCCCGACACTTCCTAATGAAGACGAACTCGAGAATACGACTGAGGAACTCGAAATCGATGACGAGCTTGGCAATGTTTCAGAAGAGCTCGATAAAGCCTCGGAACTGGACGAAGCGATATCAGGGCACTTATCCAAAATTTTAGAACGATTCACCGTAAAGCAGACGCGGTCATTCCCGTCAAAGACAAAGTTGAAGACACCTTCTATCCCGGCCTTGCCGCTTTTATTCACAAAGCTGAAATTGGAAAAATATTCTTGGTTTTTATTAAGAACCGCACGTACTTCGGCTCGTTGATGGGCCGCATTCTTGTTCGGATTGTTAGACGCAAAAGCGTTTTCATCATAATCGAAATACCAGATAAAAACTCCATTTTTACCTTGTTGACCACTGTAATACGACTTCTCTATTTTCGAATCAAAGCCCACAGCCGGGCGATACTCGATAAGGTAAAACTCATTCGGGTGATTTGGATTCGACACCGCATAAGCCTGCATTCCCGAAATATTTTTCAGTTCATAGATGCTGTCGCTATTCTCAATTTCAATAGGCTTAAGCCAGCCCATCGATTCGCGTTCAAACGCAGAAAATACCGGCGGATAATTTCCATCCCCGTTATAGCAGCCAAGTGACATCACATCATAAGGCAAGGGGCCTAGTGTCGCATAACCATTTTCATCAGCACTATACAAATCATAAAGACCTATCACGTGGCTAAACTCGTGGACATAGGAGCCCAACATATCGACATCTTTTGAATTTGTTGAACTGGACTTTCCCTTAGCTTTCTGTGCGACAAACGCATAATCATTAAAACGGTAGCCATTCTTTGAATAAATTTTATTAGCACTATAACGTAGTGAAAATGCATGATTAAAGAAACCGTCACAGCTTTTTTCAGCATCATCCTTGAATAACGGATGCAATATCATAAAAGGGATTGTACTTTCGTATTTATCTGCGCGGGATTTGAAATCATTGCGTTCCACGAGCAAATCTAGCGCTGGCAAAATGAAAGAAGCATCACTTTGATAGCTACTAAAATTATTTGAAAGTGTTATGGGGTAAATATCAAACGTCGGCTTAAACTGTCCAGCAGAACTTGAAATAAAGTAATCTCTTACGCTGCCATAATAGCCGTTTTCACGAAAGCCCTCTTCATTGAACATCCGAAATACAAATGCGGAGTCAATAGACTTGTAATCAGCAGTCGATACAAGCAGCACAGGAAAATAGCGTTCACCCGAAGAAAACGATACAGTACTGATACTGGAGCGGATTCTAGACAATCCCTCAGGAACCGAAGACTGGAGCATTTCTTCGGTGTAGATGATTTTTTTCACCTTCATATTTTCCGAAGGGTTAGCCCACGCCAAAGACGCAGAGAACACACAAGCCCCAAACAGGCTCACCCCAAATACCGAACGATCAAACCAACTCATAGTGAGAATATAAATATAAATTCGTCAAAAAGGAGATGCCCCATCAAGTGGGGCATGACATTTTGCACAAGGAGAAGCCCGCTCGGCGGCGGGCATGACAAATCAACGTTTTTTCCAAGCATTTTCACTAAAAGCGTCGGCCACGGGCCACGGCCGCATGACGTACATTTTTGCGTTCAAAAAGCAGAGCTTCACAAGCGAAGCTAATTAAAATTTTTATCTTTGGGCGTGTAAAACTAAAGAGGTCTAATTATGACGTTTGAAGAAATGTACGCACTGGCCTGCCAGCGCAAGAAAGACATGCCGGAAGGCAAGGGCACCACGGAACTCTTCAAGAAGGGTCCGCATGGCATCGGCAAGAAGCTCGTCGAAGAAGCCGCCGAAAGCTGGATGGCCGCTCGCTTTGAATCGCGCGACGCCCAGTGCCTCGAACTTTCTCAAGTGCTCTACTATGTTGCCGTCATGATGGCAGAAAAAGGTCTCACCCTCGAAGAAGTGTACGCAAAACTATGATTAAGGTAGCTCTCCCGAACAAGGGCATGCTTTTTGAACCGACCCAGGAACTCCTCAAGGCCTGCGGTTACAAGGCATCCAAGCCCTACAAGACTTTGACCCAGATCGATTCCAAGAACGGCATCGAATTCTTCTTCCTGCGTCCAAGCGACATCCCGATGTACGTGGGTCGCGGTATCATCGACGCAGGCATCACGGGTATCGACTTCAACGCCGAAGCCAAGAGCCCGGCAGTGAAGGTTTTGGACTTGCCCTTTGGCGCATCCAAGCTCTGCGCTGCAGTCCCGAACGAAAGCCCGATCCAGAGCCTTGCCGAACTGAAGGACGCCACCATCGCGACAAGTTTCCCGAACATCGTGGAAGGCTACTACAAGAAGAAGATGGACTTCGTGGTGCTCGAAGGCGCCGTCGAAATTTCCGTGAGCCTCGGTGTCGCAAACGCCATCGTGGACGTTGTCGAAACGGGTACAACGCTCAAGCAGGCCGGTCTCCGTATTATCGGCGAACCGCTCTTCCGCTCTAATGCGGCCATTTTCTGCAACCCGCAGAAGACAGAACTCGAAGAAGTCAACACGCTCATCCGCCGCATCCAGGGCAAGCTCGTCGCCCAGACGTACATGATGATCGAGTACGACTGCCCCTCCGAACTTCTCTCTAAGGCTTGCGAAATGACTCCGGGTCTCGACGCCCCGACAGTGACGAAGCTCCACGGTCGTGAATGGTACTCCGTGAAGGCCATGGTGCCGCGCGAAGAAGCCAACGCCATCATGGACAAGCTCTGGGACGCAGGCGCCCGTAGCATCCTCCTGTTCGGCATCGAAAGCGCACGTATCTAATGCAATCTCTCGCTTACTTGGCACGTCAACCAATTCTTGACCGAGATGGAAACATCTTCGCGTATGAATTGCTATTCCGAGACTCGCCAAGTAGCGATACCGCAATAATCGCAAGCGACTTGCAGGCGACCGCCCAGGTGCTCGAGAACATCTTGAACAGCATCGGGCTTACACGCCTCGTCGGTGAAAGTAAGGCGTTCATCAACTGCAGTCGCGAGATTCTCCTCGACAACTTATTCGGGCTTTTAAACCCCGACCGCTTCGTCCTCGAAATTCTCGAAGACGTCGCTGTAGACGAGAACCTCATCCGCGCCATTCAGCGCCACAAGTCTCTCGGCTTTGAACTTGCTCTCGATGACTTTATCATGAGCGACGAATACATCCGCCGTTTTGAGCCATTGTTCGAACATGTCTCTTACGTGAAGATGGACCTGGTCGACAACTCGCCTGAGGACATCGAGAAAGCATCGCAGTTCTTCAAGGCAAGAAATATCAAGCTGCTCGCCGAAAAAGTCGAAGACGAACCGACATACAAACGTTGCAAAGACATCGGCTACGATTACTTCCAGGGATTCTATTTTGCAAAACCCGAAATCGTAACAGGCCAAAAGATCGACGCAACATCTGCCGCCATCCTAGAAATCATCAAGCTCTTGCGCACACGCCCGACGCTCGAAGTCCTCTGCGATGAATTCGACAAGCACCCGGACATTTCGGCGAACCTTTTGCAGTTCGTGAATTCTGACGTGCGCAACAAGCCCGTCATCGAAAGCGTCAAAGGCGCCATCGTCTGGGTGGGCATGAAGCACATCCAGGAATGGCTCACGATCATGCTGTACGCGCATTTGGACTCCCGCTCATGAACGTAGAACCGCAAAGCCTAGAAAACCTGATTTCTGAATTCGCCTCCCTCCCGGGAATTGGCCTGAAGACGGCACGCCGCCTCGCCTACCACATGCTTTCGCGCAAGAAAGGCGATGTCGAACGCTTTGCCGATAGCTTAATGCAGGCCGCCGAAAAGGTCCACCCGTGCCCGCGCTGCCACGCCTTCACCGACGAAGACATCTGCCCCACATGCAGGGCCCGCGAAGGCGCCAAGTCCATTTGCGTTGTCGAAAAGAATTCGGACATTCTGCCGTTCGAACGTTCGTCTGTCCATAAAGGCCTTTACTTTGTCCTCGGCGGTGTGATTTCCCCGCTCGACGGCATCGGCCCCGAAGCGCTCCACCTGCCGCAACTCGTGGAACGCATCAAAGCAGAAAACATCGAAGAGCTGGTCCTTGCACTCGGTTCTAGCCCCGAAGCCGACAGCACAGCACTCATGATCGACCGCATGCTCGCCGGCGTCAACGTCAAACGCACCCGCCTTGCCCGCGGCATCCCGATGGGCAGCGACCTGGAATTCATCGACGAAGTTACCATGCTTCGCGCATTCGAAGGGAGAGTTTCCTTATGAGTACAAAAGAAAAAGTCGTCCACCAGGCCCCCGTCGAAGTTGGCGGTTACACTGTCCGTTCGGCAAAGTTTGTCAAGGCCGCCGTGAACCTCAAGGGTCTCCCCGAAGAACATCTCCCGCAAATTGCCTTCCTCGGACGCTCCAATGTGGGCAAGTCCTCGCTCATGAACACCCTCATGGGCCAGAAAAAGCTCGTGAAAATCAGTTCGACCCCCGGAAAAACGCGCGAATTGAATTTTTTCAAAGTCAATGACGAATTTTTTCTTGTAGATTTACCAGGTGTAGGGTTCGCTAAAGTCAACAATGCAAAGCGCGACCAGATGTCCGACTTTATCCGAGAATACGTCGAGAAGTGCAAGGACCTCAAGGGACTTATCTACCTCGTAGATATCCGCCACGGAGGAACGCCCATCGACATCGAGACAGTCGAAAGCATCCGCGCCACGGGCTGCCCCGTGTTGGTTGTCGCTAGCAAGCGAGACAAGGTGAACCAATCCGAACTCGCCAAGGGGCTCCGCGACATCCAGCAGCGCCTGGACCTCGACCAAAAGCCACTTTGCGTCAGTTCACTCAAAAAAACCGGGCTCGATGAACTCTGGACCGAAATCCTAGAGGCAATACATAGCGATAATGGAAAAGACGCGACTTAAAAACTGGCAAAAGATGACTCCCGTCGGGCGTTTATTCCACACGCTCGGGATATTCATCTTGAAAACAAGAATGGGGCAGCTCATAGCCCTGTTTCTCCGCACAGTAGCGTCCCTTTTCGACAAAAGCCACAACTTCAAGAGCGACTCCCGCAACATCATCTTGCAGACGTTCTTCACCGGTGTCGAAATTTTTCCGCCGCTCTTTGCCGTCGCTACGTTGTTCGGAACCGTCGTCATTATCTACCTATTCTCCCTCATGGACAAGATGGGCTTTTCAAATAACATCGGCACCCTCATCGTGGTGATCATCATCCGCGAACTGAGTCCCATCTTCACAGCGTTCCTCATCGCAGGCCGTACAGGCTCCTCGCTGACCACGTACATCGGCAGCATGGTTATCAATTCCGAAGTAGACGCTCTTGCGACCATGGGCATCAACCCCATCCGTTACCTTGTCATGCCTAGCGTAATTGGTGGTACTATCGCAATGATCATCATGAATATCATCTTTAGTACAAGCGCTATCGGAGCAGGATTCCTCCTTACGAAGGGAATCATTTTCATTACCGGAAACGCCCCCAACGTGCAAATTACCTGGAGCTACCTCTCTACAGAAATTATCAAGGCGCTCACCAAACCGGACTTTGTCTTTGCGATTGTGAAGCCCCTTATCTTTGGCATCATCATTACAATCAACGCATGCTACCAAGCACTGAACATCAAGCGAGATATTCGCCAAGTTCCCAAGGCAACATCCCGCTCTGTCATCATGTCCTTCCTCTACATCGTTTTTGCCGACGCCTTATTCTTGATGTACTTCGTTAAAGACTACATGCAGAACCTTTCAGCAATTATCTAATATGCTAGACGAAGCCCTCAGACTTGAAGATATTTACCTTTCGACAAACGAACTCTCGGGAACGATGTTTTCGATTCCGAGGGCTGTCGGCTATTTTGAGAATATAAAGGCAAGCAATAGCAGTGACGATTACCAGCTCATCGCAGGGGCAAACCTCACGCTAAAACTCGGCGAGACAATTTGCATCGGCGGGCCCTCTGGCAAAGGCAAAAGCGCTATCCTCCGCATGATTGCAGGGCTTGCACGCCCGCTCAAGGGGCATATCTACTACTTTGGCGAATACATCCCGGCAGAACGCCTCACCGCACTCGAAGTGGCCAAGCGCCAAGTCGGTTTTGTGCTACAGAACGCCGCCCTGATATCTAACTTGAGAGTTATCGACAACATTGCGCTCCCGCTTCGCTACCACAAGATGGGCACCGATGAAGAAATCACCAAGAAAGTCAACATGGCCATGGACTTGATGCGCGTACGCAACTTCGCGAAGATGTTCCCGCACGAGCTCAGCGTGGGCATGCAAAAGCGTGTCGCCATCGCTCGTTCCTGGGCCATGGACCCGAAGCTTTTGCTCATGGACGAACCGACCGCAGGGCTTGACAACTACAACCGTCGAAACCTCTTGCCGTTGATTGACAACATGCGAACGATGTTCAAGACGTCCATCATCATCGTCACGCACGACCTCATGATTGCCAAGGAACTGGACTGCAACCTCGTATTCTTGCACCAGAAAAAGCTCACCGAGCCGCACTCCTTTGACTACTGGCTCCATTCGGATAGCGAAATTTCGAAGGACCAGTTCCGCGACCTTCAATCCGTTTCACCCAATACTTAATTACAGTTATGTTCCTTCCATTACCAGACGATTTTCATGCGCACTTGCGCCAGGGCGAACTCATGCCCGGTTATGTCCGCGATCTCGTAGCCCAGTTTGGCCGCGCCATCATCATGCCGAATACCGTACCCGCGATGACAAGCGCAAAAGCGATTGCAGACTACAAAAAACAGATTCTCGAAGCCGCCGCCCCGGTGCGCCCGGACTTTGAACCACTCATGACATTCAAGCTGAACCCGAACTACACGGAACAGGACTTGAACGACATGATGGCCGTAGGCGTTGTCGCAGGCAAGTACTACCCCGCAGGCGTGACGACCAACAGTGCAGACGGCATCAGCGATTTCGAAGCCGTTTTCCCGGTTGTCGCGATGATGGAAAAGCTCGGCCTTGTACTTTGTGTACACGGCGAAGAGCCAGGTGAATTCTGCCTGGACCGCGAACCCGCCTTTATCAAGCGCGTCGAAACGCTCGCCGAAAAGTTCCCGAAGCTCCGCATCGTGTTCGAGCACCTGAGCAGCGCAAAGTCTGTGGAAGCCGTGAAGCGACTCCCCGCAAACGTCGCCGCCACATTTACGGTACACCACCTGATGATGACTCTCGACGATATCGTCGGCGATGCACTGCGCCCGCACCACTTCTGCAAGCCTTTACCAAAGCGCCCCGAAGACCGCAAGGCCATCCGCGAAGCCGCCTTCAGCGGAAACCCGAAGTTCTTCCTCGGTACCGATTCCGCCCCGCACCAGCAGGGCAAAAAGGAATGCCCGTGCGGCGCCGCTGGCGTTTACAGCGCACCGGTCGCCATCCCGCTTTTGGTACAGGAATTTGACCGCGCAGGCGCCCTCGACAAGCTCCCAAACTTTATCGCAGGATTCGGTGCAGACTTTTACCACCTCCCGCGCACGACAAAGCAAATCGAAGTTGTCAAGGAATCGTGGACTGTCCCAGCCGTTGTAAATGGCGTTGTACCGCTCGCCGCCGGGCAGACGCTCGAATGGAAACTTAAATAACGTTTTGGGCCTTCATTTTACAATAAAACGCCCAAATTTCATACAAAAATTCGCTGTAAAAGGCGAATTTTTTTTGTACAAATAAAAAAAAATTACCTCTTTAGCTTTTTTTACTTATATTAAAAAGCGATCCAAGGATTATACCACTTTTCAATCGGAGGTTTTATAATGAATCTGGTAAAAACAATTGGTCGTATTCTTCCGGTAGCCCTCTCGCTCTCTGTCCTCGTTGCTTGCGGCGATAAGAAAACAGAAAAGCCTGCTCCAGTAAAGCAGCCCGAACCGGTCAAGGTTGAAGCTCCGGCTCCTGAAGAACCGGCACCATTCGACTTCTCCAAGATTTCTGCCGTCAAGGGCTCCTCTCAGGAATTCCTGACCGAAAATGCCGCCGTTGCCGCATTCTTGAACGATGCTTTCGCCAAGGTTGAAAATGGCCAGGCCACTTCAATCGAATTCCCGAATGTCAGCGGTCTCTTTGAACTCGCTAGCGCAGAACTCAGCAGCGAAGGCCGTGCCGTTATCGCAACGTTCGGCTCTAAGCTCGCTCAGACCAACATGGACGCATCTGTGCTCGTCGAAGGCTACACCTGCGACCTCGGCTCTGTCGCTTACAACGACGAACTTTCTCAGCGCCGTGCAGAAACGGCCAAGGCTGAGCTCTCCAAGTACATCCCGTCTTCCAAGATCACTGCTAAGTGGTATGGCAAGCGCTTGTTCAAGAAGATCAAGTACAGCACCAGAGAAGAACATCGCCGCGTGAACATCCGCATCCAGTAATCTGGAACACGCGAACTTAAACGCACAAGTGTTTGAAAAATCCTCCGCCCAAGCGGGGGATTTTTTTGTGGTCAATCTCTGTTTGATATCAAAATTTTTGATATCAACCCCTTTTTACCGGAATGGGAAGTCACAATTGTTTAATATTGCGATTTGCGATTTTATACATGGAATCTTTTTCTAATGGCGAACATCGTGAAGCAATCTCCAACCGGCATATTTATATATATTTCCCAACGACATAGCCCCGTACCGAATGGTTCGGAGAAACCAAAATTTTTGAGATTCGTCTCTTAATTTCGTACCTAGAAAATCGCAACTTCATGAATGAAGGCGAAATCTCTTCACTTAAGGCAAGGAGCAGCCATGACCGAAGCAAAAGATTTTATCGCGTTTGCGCAGAAACTAAAGGGTGATGAAAAACAAGAAGCCCAAACTTTTTTGAACCATTTCTTTCAGGTCTTCGGTTATGAAGATGTGGCTGCTGCCGGAGGTGTTTTCGAAGCGAGAATAAAGTCTTCAAATTCATCCAAAAAATCGACGAATTATGCAGACTGCCTTTTTGCACCGCAGGGGCATTCAGGCGTACTCATCGAAATGAAAGGCCGTAAAGAAAAGAACCTCGACAAGCATTTTGAGCAGGTGAAAAACTATTGGCTTGATATGAAACCGCAAGAGGTTATTGGGCCTGGAGCACAAAAACCGAGATACGCCATTCTTTGCAATTTTGACGAATTCATCATTTACGATGAACTGTCTTTGGTTGATAGAGTCAAGATGAAGGATTTTGCACAGAGAAAATCTGCGTTCAATTTCATGTATCCTGATGAAAAAGCACCCGTTTTCAACTGTAATGTAAAGGAAATTTCAAAGGGCGTTGCGAATAAGATTGGTGAAGTTTTCAAGTACGAAGTCGTTGAAAAAAAGGAGTCGCCCGAAAAAGTTCAACGTTTTTTGATGCAGTGCATCTTGGCAATGTTCAGTGAAGATTTTGGGCTGTTACCGGATAACTTATTCACGAATTTAATCCGTAATTGTTGTATTCAAAAAGGTGATTCCTACGATGAACTCGGTGGTTTGTTCAATCAAATGGCAAACCCAAAAATGGCTGATGGCGGAAAATACAAAGGCGTTCCTTATTTTAACGGAGGCCTGTACAGTAAGGTAGAACCGCTGTCTCTCGACAAATACTGTTGCGAGTTATTGCAAGAAGCTAGCCAGGTCGATTGGAATCATGTCAATCCGTCTATTTTCGGAGCAATGTTCGAAGGAACGATGGATTCAAAAGAAAGACATGGATTTGGCGCTCATTTTACTAATGAAATCGACATTCTGAAAATTGTGAATCCTTGCATTATCAGACCATGGAATGAAAAAATAGAAAAGGCGGATACAGCACCTAAATTGGAAAAGCTCCTAAAAGAATTATCTAATTACAAAGTACTTGACCCGGCTTGTGGATGTGGAAATTTCTTGTTTGTTTCTTATTTGGCCTTGGTCGATATCGAACTTAAAATATTGGACAAATTACAGGATCTTTCATTACAATCAAATACAAATAAAAATATAATGGAACGTCATCGGTTCAGCGTTTTAAGTACGCAACAGTTCTTTGGAATAGACATTTTGCCGATGGCTGTGGAACTTACCAAAGTAACGATGATGTTGGCAAAAGAAATCGGTGCTAAAAAATGGAACGACCATTGGGAAGCAGACCCCTTATTTAGAATTGAGAGTTTGCCACTCGATAATATGGACAATAACATTCTTTGTCAAGACGCTTTGTTGAATCCGTGGCCCGAATTTAGTGTTGTTATCGGCAATCCTCCATATCAAGGGAAGAACAACACAAAGGTTGAAATGGATGGGGCCTATATTGCAGACGTTCGTGAACAGTTCCCCGATGTTCCCGGTAGAGCCGATTATTGCGTCTATTGGTTTAGAAAAGCACATGGACTGATGAAGGACGGACAAAGAGCGGGCCTTGTGGGGACAAATACCATTAGGCAGAATTACTCTAGAGAGGGTGGGCTGGATTATATTGTTGCAAATGGTGGTGTAATTATAGATGCCGTCAGTACGCAGGTTTGGTCGGGTGAAGCTGCTGTATATGTTTCGATTGTAAATTGGGTTAAAGGAAAGTATTCTGGTGAAAAAACTTTGTGTTTTCAAGAAGGAAATACTGTAAAATCACCATTTGTTTATGAACACCCAAGTAACATTACTTCGGCATTAAAGTCTGCTTGCGATGTAAAAGGAGCTTTTGCCTTAAAAGCAAATATGGCAAAAGGATTTTGCCATCAGGGGCAGACTCATGGCCATAAGGGGTTCTTGATAAAAGATTTGAATGCCGCAAAAAAGTTGTTGAATGACGAACAGAATAAACAAGTTCTTTTCCCGTTTCTTATTGGAGATAGATTGGTTGGAACATACAAATCACAACCTGATCGATATGTTATAGATTTTCGAAAGTTTGATGTTTTTGGTGCACAGAAATATAAAGAGTTGTATAAAATCATCGAAAAAAGTGTTTATGCTGATAAAAAAGAAAAAGCAGATGAAGAAAAAATAAAGAATGAAAATACTCTCAAGAAAAATCCAAAGGCTAAAGTAAATCATGATCATGAAATGGCCTTGAAGACTTGGTGGCAAATGTTTAGATCCAGAGATGTTCTTTTAAATATACTAGAGGTTAAGTCACGTTATATTGCGTGTTCCCGAGTGACAACACGCCCCATATTTGAATTTATTTCAACTGAAATACATCCTAACGATGCTTTGCAAGTGTTTCCGTTAGAAGATGATTACTCGTTTGGAATTTTGTCCTCAAAAGTTCATTGGGAATGGTTTAATGCAAGATGTTCTACATTGAAAGGGGATCCGCGTTATACTTCGGATACTGTATTCGATTCGTTCCCTTGGCCTCAAAAACCTACTGAAAAACAGATTGCTGAAATTGCAAAGTATGCGGTTGAACTTCGCTATAAACGCAGAGAGGAAATGGAACAGAATATACTTAGCTTGCGTGATGTTTACAGAACTATGGAAACAACTCCAGATAATCCAGTAAGCAAAATTCAAGCGAAACTTGACAACGCGGTACGTGAAGCCTACGGAATGTCTGCGGATGATGATGTTTTGGAATTTATTCTTAAATTGAATAAAAAATGTCATGACCGCGAGGAATCAGGCAAAGAAATAACACCACCGGGTCTACCTAAATTTGTGAAAGATCCGCAAAAATACATTACAGAAGATTGTGTTAAAATGGAAGAATAAGAGCAAGTCAAGAGTTTAGCGAGGTTTGATTCAGAGGCTTCGCTAAATCCGCTCTTTCTTTTTTTAGCGTTTTCAAGTGTCACACGAATAAGGTATATTAGACAAATAAGATTAACGAAGGAGACTCCCATGAGCGAAAACAGCGCCAAGAACGAAGATTTCGAACAGTACTACAAGAAACTTATTGACACAATTGCTGCAGACAGCAACTTAGAAGAAAAGGAAAATGAGCAGAAGTTAAAGAACCGCGAGCTCATCACTCTTTCCAAGCAGCACCTTTATAAGATTGTTTTGTGTGATTCACAAATACGCATGAGTGCCGGGCTCGATACGACGAGCTCAAAGCATTCTTCGAACATGTTCCTCAAGAGCGCCATGGCTGATTTCACGGAAATGCTGTCGAACTATCTCGAAAGCATGGATGTTCTGGATGACGCCGCCGATGTTCTTCAGAAACACAAAGACAACTGGGACAAAGAAGCACAAGCACAAATGCAATCGATGATTGACAACTTCAAGAAAAAGACAGCCCATCAATTCAACACCATCGCTCAAGCAGCCATAAACACTTTGAGCAACTGGTCCAAAAACTTAGAAGCATAAGAGTTAGGTTCCCTTAAGGGAACCTAATTTTTTGAAAAAAAAATGCGGAAGGACTTGACCGGATCTCAAATATAGTATACATTTAAGCAGCAGTTTAATTATATTGCGCTTTTCAGCATGTAGCGCAAAGGGGTAAATATGACATCGGCTTGTAGGCCCATTTCGGGGCTAAATCCAAATTTTCAGAACATTTTTCTTGACATCGGCGCCAGTTTCTGCTATTTTAATACTATAATTCGGCAATTTTCACACTTTTTGCCAAATTATAGTAGTTTAGGAGAACCGATGGACAAGGACGCAATACTGGAAAAATTCCAAGGTGGCGAGGTCTTCGACAAGCCATCCTTTCGGCAGTCCGTTCATTCTCTCTATCCCGATTGTTCAGAAGCCATGATAAATTGGCTACTGCATTCGTTCCGAGAAAAGGGAATACTGTCATCCGTCGGTGCCGGGAAATACTATGTCACATCCGCTCACGAAGCGACGAAAAAGATGTACATCTACCCGCATTCCCCGGAATTTTTTGACCTAGAGACTCAAATCACAGATCGATTCCCTCTTTTAAAGTTCCAGATGTGGGAATTAATCCAGATGAACGATTTCGTAAACCACCAAATTGCAAAAAATGTCATCTTTATAGAAACAGAAAACATGATGGTCAACTCGGTTTACGAGGACTTGCATACAAGACACCCATACGCAATGATCGAGCCCGATACCGCCCTCTTTTACAAGTTGCGAGGTCCCGACACCGATATCGTTGTGCAAAAATTACCATCCGAAGCTCCGGCTCCACTCATAAATCATTCCTGCACTTTGGAGAAAATCGTTGTAGACATTCTATCCAAAAAACTGACAGGCCAATTAATTGAACGCAGTGAATATCCAGCAATTTACGAAGGCATATTCAATAAATTCCATATCGACGAAACTCGCATGTTCCGTTATGCCAGACGGCGGAACCTTTACAACGCTCTCCGCTCCTTTATTTTTGAGCAAACCAATATCCAGCTAAAAACGATTCAGTAACGAGGTGCATGATGATTTCAAAAAGCACCTACACTACAGAACACGTGAACGCCTTGCGTGCGAAATATCAAAAAGATCCATCCTTATTGGAGCGCGTTCTATTCGCGTTCGGATTACTAGAAGCTCTTGCCCGCGTAGGCTTGCCATTCTTATTCAAGGGCGGAACATCATTGATGCTGATTTTCGAACGACCATTAAGACTTTCAACTGACATTGACATCTTGGTAAATCCAGGAGAAAATGTTGACCACTACATCCACGAAGCAGCAAAAATTTTTCCTTTCAAGTCTTTTGAAGAAAAACATAGAATCGGGCCTAACAACATCGAAAAAAGGCACTTCAGATTTTATTACAACTCCCCCTTGAGGAATGAAGAATTTTACATCATTCTAGACATTGTCTATACAGAAAATCCATACCACTTGATTGAAACCCGAGAAATCAACGGAGAACTGTTACTTTCCGATGGTTCGGCCGTAACGGTATCAATGCCATCGGCAGAATGCATCTTGGGCGATAAATTGACAGCATTCGCCCCACACACAACAGGCGTCCCTTTCGGCATAGACAAGGAACTAGAAATAATCAAGCAACTGTTCGATGTAGCCGCACTTACCGAAAAAATTTCTAATTGGGAATCCGTGGTAAAGACTTATGACAGAATAGTTCTAAATGAAATCGGATATCGCAATATAGCCATCAGCCGAGAAGAAGCCCTTTTAGACACAATTCAGTCCTGCGCCTGTATCGCAGGCAAAGGCGTATACGACAAAGAGGAATTTTCACTATTTCTTAAAGGCATCCGATCCATTGGCGGGCACATTCTGTCGATAAATTACAACTTGTCAATTGCTACAGAACAGGCTTGTCGCGTAATACATCTCGCTTCATGTCTTCTGACAAAGCGAACCTACAGCCCCATTCAATCTCCAGAACGTTATCTTGCTGAAAATATCAGCAAGAGCAGGTACAAGAAGCTTTCATATATGCGAAGCCAAAACATCAATGCATTCGCGCATCTTGTTGAAGCTCTGCGAAACCTCGGAGAAATTTAGATAAGACTACAATAATTTCTTTTCGGAATGCCGAACTATTTCGTTCTACCCGTTCATTATATATTCTGCATTCTCGAGAATGTACGAATCTTTGGACTTTTGGTCTTCTGGAAGGCGCTCGAACGGGATGATGTCGTGACGCGTAAACGTGCGTTCGTCGGTAGGTCCTGAGCGGTAGCCCATCAAGAGCATGGACATCATCCAGCGGCGATGTTCCGCCTCGCGGAGGAGATAGTCATCGTCCGAAATTTCAAAACAGCGCTTGCGAAGCGGGAGCGCATTGGCGCAGTAAATAGCGGATGTCTTGTCGGCCTCGCTCAAACGGTACCACATCTTTTCTTCGGTATCGCGGGTATCAGGATTCAAGTGACGTTCGCGAACGTAATTTGCACGCTGGCCGCGTTCTACGCGCTTGGACTGTACAAATTCCTTCATTTCATCGATGTCACCCATGATGCGCACATAGCCATACATGCCGCTTTCGTTGATATTCTTGATGATATCGTCATTTGCTTCACGCCAGTAAACGGCTATATCAGCGTTATCATAAACAGCTCGCGGCAAATGCACAAGTGTCGAAATCGCCTTGGAGGCATCTTCCTTACAAATGCACACGACCAAGCGTTCCTTGGGGCTTGCAGCCACGGCGGCAATAAAGTTACGTGCCAAATCCGCTTCGCAGTAAGCATCGACAAAATTCCATTCCACGTCGAGGTAATCGCCACGTGCGGTTTCAGGATCGTGCGTCACCTTGTTACCATTGGCATCAACGTAAGTGTACTTCGAAAGTCTAAAAAGCCCCATGCGTGAGACCACCAAACGATCCACCCACTTTTCACAATCTTCATCGACAAATGTAATGCAAGTCTTTAAACCCGTGCGACTGTAATTCGGATAATGGCAAATGTTCGCAACCGCAAACGCCACCGCCTGGGCAATCGGGCCCGTGCCAATCAAGACGACATGCAAGCGTTCATTTTCGGCTTCGCGAATTGTCGGCAAGAAATCCGTTCCCACAAGCAGCTGCTCCGACATGAACTCGTATTCATTAAACACATTGACAAGCAAATGTCCCTTATTCTGTTCGGGGGCTTTCAAATACCACAAAATTTCAGAAGACGAAGGTTCACTCAGCAGCAAATGGCAGTGGATATCGCGCGGGGCCTTTTCGCAGACGTTACGCAAGACTTCAATGCAATGCAAGTTGCGAGAATCGCGTTCAGGGCCGTCTTCGCCAATCACGAGAATTTGGTCTGCCAAAAGCGCACCAGCAAAAAGCAAATCTTCTTCGTTCTCGTAATCTTTTTTGTAATGGATAAAGTGCCCATCAATATCGCGACGGCTCACAACAACAATCGGGCGTTTGTCGCCCTTGAGCGCGCGCAAGATACTTTTGAGCTGATGGCCAGCACCTAGCACAAGCACATGACCACGGACATCGACGTGCTTTTTACCTTCGCGCATCGATTCAGACGTATTCTTGAAAACGTTGATCATGACGCTGATGAACAGCACCGCAAAGACGACATAGCCCGACAAAAAACCTTTCCAGCCAAGAGTCTTTTCGCCAAGCACCCAAGAGCCAAGCATTACGCCTGCAACAAAAATAATCAGGGATAGGCCAAGCAAAATCAAGAGTTTCTTGGCAATTCCATTCGACCAGGCGCCTTTAATAAGTCCGTTATAATTCATGAAACGCTCCCGATAAATCTGACAATATTATTATAGCTAATTTTTTAGCCGTTTTTATTATCTTTATTTCGATGGATTACGAATATAGTGTTATTGGTTCTATTTATTGTAACGCAGAGGCGATTGCATCGTTTTCTGATGCTCCCGTCGAATACACGTATCAGAGCTACAAGTTTTTGCTCCGCAAATTCAGCGAACAGATAAGCGTCAGCCTGCGCGGCTTCACCGACAGTGATTCAAAAAGCGAATCCATCAGCATTCAGGAAATCTGCAAGAACATCCCGGAATCCATCGTCACCGAAGTCTGCAAACAGCTTTCCGAAAAGTTCGCCTGTACCGTTTCTATGCGCAAGGGCTACGAAGTCTACGGCAACGCAAACGTCTTTAACGGCGGTTCCGATTACGAAATTATCGAAGAGAAATGGTTTAAAGTCCAGTTCGACAAGGGCGTGCAAAAAACTATTTAAAGAACCTGGCGAGGGTAGCGCAGAGGACGTTTACATCCACGGGTTTTGCCACATGGTCGTTCATACCCGATTCTAAGGCAGCGCGCTTGTCTTCTTCAAATGCGTTTGCAGTCATCGCAATAATCGGCACATTCGCGACTCCCCTGTTTTCTAGGTTACGAATCCGGCGAGCCGCCTCATAACCATCGATACCCGGCATCTGGATATCCATCAAAATCGCATCGTACTTGACAGACGAATACTTGAGTTTTTCTACAGCCAAGTCGCCGCGTTCCATTGCCGTCACTTCTATGCCGCGGTCTTCCAGAATTTCCGTTGCAATTTCACAGTTGAGTTCGTTATCTTCAACAAGCATGACCTTGCGACCCGTAAAGTCATACGTTTGGGGCTGATTCGAAAGCGTCTTCAACGCAGAATCAGATTCCAGCGAAATTTCCGAAGAATTCCCACAGAACTTTTCGAGCATTCGCCTTAAATCCGAGGGGAACAAGGGCTTTGCAAAGAACGAGGTCACGCCCGCTTCAAGCGCTTCTTTTTCAATGTCGAGCCAGTCATAAGAGGTGAGCACCACAATCGGCGTTTTCGGCCCAATCACCTTGCGGAGCTTACGCGTAATCTGAATGCCCCTCATCTCCTGCACGTTCCAGTCAATCAAAATCAGCTGGTAATCATCCTTTGCAGTGCGGGATTTTTCGACACATTCGAGAGCGCCTGCATCCGATGTGCAGAAATCATAGCGCAAGCCTTCGCCTTTCAAAGACGCGTCAACGGTTCTGCAAATATTCGGTCGGTCATTAACGACGAGGCAATGCAAGCCCTTGAACTTTCTGGTTTCAAGAGTCGATTCAGAATCTTCGCAAAGTTTAAACTTGAACGTCATCAAGACTTCGGTGCCAAAATTTTCTTCACTCGAAACCTTAATCGTACCGCCCATCATGTCAATGATATTCTTCGTGATGGACATGCCAAGACCTGTGCCCTGAATGCCGCTCACCGTCGAAGAATTCACGCGGGTAAACGGATCGAAAATCTGCTTCAGGAATGCTTCGCTCATGCCGATGCCGTTATCTTTCACCAGGAACTCATAAACGCCATAGCCCGATTCAGCCGACAATTCCTTGACATTCATCGTAATGAGTCCATTTTTCGGCGTGTACTTGATGGCATTGGAAACAACGTTTAACAGAACCTGATTCAAGCGCAACTTGTCACAGAAAATCATTTCATTGTGAACGTTTTCAAGTTCCACAAAGAACTGCTGTTTGCGATTGCGGACATCCGAAAGCACAATTCCCTTAAGCGTGTGGATAATATCCGAAAGGCGTTCCGGACGGGCGGTAATGTTCATCTTGCCCGATTCGATGCGGCTCATATCGAGCACATCGTTAATAAGAGCAAGCAAGTGTTCCGAAGACTGCCCGATTTTCGAGAGGTAATCAGCGACCTGTTCCTTGTTGTCGATATGCTCTGCCGCAAGGCCCGTAAACCCGATAATAGCGTTCATCGGCGTACGGATATCGTGGCTCATGTTGTTGAGGAATGTCGTCTTTGCACGGCTTGCAGAATTTGCCATCTGTAGCGCCCGTTCCAAAGCTTCCTGGTCTTTCTTCTGCTTGCGAGTTTCTTCGTCAACGCTATGGAAACCCGCCACAATCTGCACCGGGTTCGTTGCAGTCAGCACAAACTTGATTTGCCAATATTCAACGTGTCCAAAGACATTCGCCTTGAAGTTCACGTAATAGGCGTTCTTGTTTTTGAGGTTTTCAAGAATAACCTCTCGACGAGTCATGGCAAAGAACGTTTCACGTTCTTCTTCACAAACAAACTTGTCCTTAATGACATTGAGACGTTCACCAAAACCATGAATATCCGACCAATTCGGGACAATTCGCGTAAAGACATCCGTACAGCGGTACACGTTTTCATGCATGGAAACAGTATCAATATAGCACACCAAGTCAAAGTCTTCGGCAAGGCCTTGAATCACCGCCTGTTGCTGGATTTCCTTGCGGAGCACGTCATCCTTGTCGGCAAAACCAAGCGCCGCAAATTTCGGATGGTCCGAATCGCCCACCTTCACGAACTTCATCTCGCAATAGCGATTGAGGAAGTTCACGTACATCGTATTAAAGCTTTTCTGGGTGGCAAGCTGCTCGCGGATATTCTTGAGAGAACCCGCCTGGAGCATGCGATTCTTATAGATGCCGCTCACAAACTTGTCGACATAGACAGAGTACGCTGCCGAATACTTGACATTTCGTTTGAACGTTTCGCCAAACGAGTTCGCCGTTGCCTTATTCATGGAATAAGGCGTAATTTCTTCGGTTTCGAGATTGATGTAGTACACCGACGTGTATTCAGACGATAGCGCTTCGATAATGGAAATATTGCGTTCCAGTTCCTTTTTCTGTTCCGCAATTTTTTTGTTCAGCTGAATCCTTTCGGCACGTTTCTTGTCCACTGCGGCAAACGTCATAATCACAAGAGTCGCAACGCCATTGCGGCGTTCCACGACCTGCATCACAAAGCTTATCCACGGGTTCTTGAAAATCGAAGCCTTAAAGAGCAATTCGCGACGGTCATCGTAAGCAAGGAGACGCTGGATATACTGCGGGCTTGCAAGGCGCATCCATTCTTCCTTGTATTCGCTATCGACAATCTGCACCATTCGGCTAGCGCGATAAGAACATGTATTGCGCTCTTGCTCGTTGCCAAAATCAACATTTTTCGAGGGCAAAATTTCACGGGCCGTATCGTTCGACAAGTCGCAAAGGAGAATCGCCTCGTACTCCGCCATAATCTTTTCGTGAACAAAGCGTGCGCTAACCTCGTCATCACGGTTTGCAAAGGCGACCACCATTGCCGTCGGCTCTTCATTTTCATCATCGACCTTCACGAACTTCATTTCGCTGTAGCGGATTTGCCCCGCAACATTCGAACGGAACAACGTCACATAGGTCTTATTGTTCTTAAGGTAGGCCTTGATGTTGTTGAGTTCACCAGCCTCAAACATTTTTGGCTTATCGGCGTCATAAACAAATTCTTTTACAAAGCTCAGGTACACTTCATTGTAGAGCGCACCCTTTTTTATCATCGTCTCATAATAACGCTGCGACAACTCGTTCATGGAATATGGAATCACCTCTTTGGTCATGAGGTTCACATACATCACCGAAGAATATTCCGACGCAAGCACGTCGATAATCGAAAGGTTGATTTCCAGTTCCTTTTTCTGCTGCACGAGCTTTTCGTTTAGGCTGAGCCTTTCGGACTGGTCCCTATCCACAACCGTGGCCGTCATGACAAGCGTTACCGGGACACCGTCAATCCTATCCAGGACACGGAATACGTTGCGACACCAAAAATACGAGCCGTCACCCGTCAAATGCTTGAAAACAATTTCCCGGCTATCTGTAGTCGCAAAAATACGTTTCAAGTTTTCAATACTTCCAAACTCATTCCACTGTTCCCTGAATTCCTCATGAACAAATGCAGACGCGTTCTTGAAGCCGACTTCAAAAGGAATAATATCCTTTTCTTTTACGCCATTGTAATACTTTGACCTGCGAACAACCTGTATGATATTCTCTTCCAAGTTGATAAGGTCAATGTTTGCAAATTCTTCACTGACTTTTTCGTTGATTTTTTTATTGATGACTTCATCGTTCTTGTTGACAAAGCCCACCAAAAATTCATTATCGTCACCGATATCAAAGCGCATCACGCGCGCTTCGTACCAGCGGGCATAACCATGAGCAATATCACGGAACAGGTAGCGGAAACTACGCTCACGAGAAAGGCGGTCAAGGACATTGTTTATGTCAAGGCCTTTCATCATCATCTCACGATCAGCGGGATGAATGACGTCCATAACAACAAGCCCACCTATTCCATTGAGCTTGCCCTCGGCCGGAAAAAGACCTTTGAGTTCGTCCTTGCAATACAAAGTCCTGAATGTCTTTTTTGTCGGATTGAAGACAAAAACGGACTCCACCTTTTCGCCAAACTTCATGACGATATTTTCGTTGAGGTGGCGTTCAAGTTCGTAGCGCTGCTTGGAACGGATGTCGCGGTCCACATTGCGCAAGCGGAGCACAAAGCCCTTAAGCATGCCGGACTTGTCGCGGTCGGCAAAGAAGTTCATCTGGAAATAGACTTCGGCACCATCCAGTTCACATCTAAACGGGACTATATATTGAGTGGCTTTTTCAAGATTTTGCGCAATCACTTCGCGACGGGTTCGTTCACGAAAATCATCACGATCTTCGGAGCAAACGAAATTATCGCAAATGAGCTTAAACCGCTTACGGAGATTGCGCTCTCCACGGAGAGCGGGTACATGGGCAACCAAGAACTGGCTCGCATGGAAAATATCGACATCATCTTCATCTAGATTTTTTGCCAAATCGACATAGCAAACACAGTCAAATTCATCAGCGATGGAATCGATGATTGCATTACTTTTTTCAATCCAGGATTGTTGATTTACGTCTTTATTTATCATTCATGCTCCGTCCCTATTAAATATATGAAAAATCCCCAAAATGCAAATGCATTCATTAAAAACATGCGATTCGTGTCACAGATTAATATATTGTAGCCATGCTATACCTGAAATTCGCGCTGAACCTTGAAAACCTCGCCGATGAACTGATCGAGGCGGTATACAATGCATGGACAAACCCATTTGAGGCCCCTGCCGTCCTATTTCCGGACCCAAAACTGGAACAATGGTTCAGGCTAAAATGGGTACAGAAAAAAAAGTCCCTCGTCGGATTCAACTCGATGATGATCGACCGATTCCTCATGGAAATCCTCATCGGCGATAATCCGCACAAGCAAAAGCTGAATTCCGATATGCTCCGAAATGTGATTCTCGCGTACCTCGTCAAAGAGACGAACGGCACGCCGAACTACATGCAGATGGACGACGAAGTCAAGCGCTATCTGGTCATCGACGGAACGCTCGACGAGACGCACCTTTTTGATTTTGCAAGCAAGATAGCATCGCTGTTCTTGGAATACGAAACAAGCAGGCCGAGCGATTTCATTCGCGGTGTTGACGGGAAGTCTGCGCCGGGCATTCTCGATAAGTGGAAGCAAGGGCAATTGGATGATTTTTTTGGAATAGCAAACCACGATATTGCAAAGCGTGAAGCCTGGCAACGCAAGCTGTACTCCGCCATTTTCCACGCCCACGACGGAAAACAATCTCTGCTTTCTGAAGTATTCGAAAACGAAGCGAAGCGCAAGGGTATTGAACGCACGGAATACATGACGATTCCGTACCTCTACATTGCATGCCACGACAAAAATGGCAATGTCCAATTCCACACGGAACACATGGGCAACACGCCGCTATTCATTTTTGGCCTTGGCGGCATGGGCCAGTTCTACCGCGTGATTTTGCAGAAGTACGCCGAAACGCACGACGTTTACGCCTACATCCAGAACCCCTGTATGGAATTCTGGGAAGACACTTCAACCGTTCACAAGCATGACGCAACGATTCACCGAAACTGGATTTCTCGCAGTGGACAGTGGAGCGACAAGAGCGGGAACATCGACAGCGTCCGCGCAAAGATGTCTGTCGGCATCTCGGATGCGGGCGAAAGCAACGACGTCGACGACATCCCCGAATACACAAGCGCAGAAGCGGAAGCCGAAAATACACTGCTCTGCAACTGGGGACGTTCCGGCCGCGACAACATCAAGCTCTGGTGCCAAGCCGCCAATTACGATTTCGACTTCAGCACGAGCGATGCAAGCGAGCTCCCACACGATACGCTTTTGCACAAGGTGCAGTACGCAATTGCAAACCGCATCAACACATTGCCCGACTTTACCGCAAGCGACTGCAAATCAAAAGATTTTAGCCTTGATGTGACCGCAGCGCCAACCAAAATTCGCGAAGTCGAAGCGCTCCACACGAGCATCTGCAAGCTCATGCAAGAAGGCGCTCGCGTGAGCGACATTCTCGTCGTATCGCCCGCACTGGACGATTACCGCACCGCCATCAAGACGATTTTCGACCAGACGCCCGAAAAGAAAAAATACGCCAGCGAAAACGACAAGGACGGATTTTTGCACATCCCGTTTGCGATTGTCGATTCACCTGCCAGAAGTTCGCAGACCGAAAACGTATTGGACAACTTGTTCTCGATTTTGGAACAGGGCACCATTACACGCCCGACATTCTTTGCGCTGTTGCGCAATCCGGTTGTTCAGCAGACGCGCCACATCAGCGAAGACGATGTAAACAATTGGGAAAGCTGGATTGAAGAGACGAACGTCTACCGCGACCGCGAGCACAAAAAAGAGGACTGGCTCGGCGGCGTTCGCCGTTTGCTCCTTGCGAAAATGACGAAGAATCCCGTCGAATATTCACACGGGGATTCTAGCGAAACGCTCATGCCGTATGCCGACATGGCGACAAGCGACAGTCGCTCGCTTTGCAAGTTTGTGGAATGCATCGAATCACTCAAGAAGTGGATGAAATTCGCAGGTTGCGACGGAAACAAAGTCGAGAATCGCGAAGTTTCGAGCGAAAAGAAGGTCGCGGACCTCAACAAGCTCAGTGATTTCATCAGCGAATGGATCACGATGTCAGGCGCTCCCGACGGTTTCGCCAGCGAAACGATTATCGTCAACAACGTGATGCAAGCCATCGAAGGTCTCCGCAACCAGATGGATGCCGAACTCGAAAGCATCTCGTGGAAGGTCGTCAAGCAGACGCTTCTCACCGCCGCACAGTCATCCGCTTACAGTTGCGGAACGCTTTTCGTCAACGGCATCACGTTCATGAACTTCATCCCGAACCGCATTATTCCCGTAAAGCACTTGTTCTTTATCGGCGGCGATTCCATGAACTTTCCGGGCGCAAAACAGCACAACACGCTAGACCTCCGCAAGTCTTGCCGCCCGTGGCCGGGCGACGATTCGCCTATTGCCAAGCGCCGTTACGCGTTCCTTTGCCAGCTCATGAGCACAAGCGAAAGTTTCCACGTGAGCTACGTGAATCAGGACATCCGCAAGGACGCCGAACTTTACCCGACCTCCGTCGTGAACGACATCCGAAAGTTTTTGGTCAATGCCATTAATTGCGATCAGAACATCGCGCCCGCAAAGAAAATCGGGCTTTCTGAAGCGTGGCCCGAGAACAAGATTTCGCTGGACGAGACCCGAGACTTTACGGAACTATTCACGCAAAAGAGCCTCCGCAACAAACGCGCATTCTTGAACATGATGCAGGACGGATTTGCGCACGTGAACCCTGCAACTGGCGCCATGCAATCTGCAGACGAAGACGTCGCCGTCAAATTGCCCGAACGCGTTCCGCTGTATATGCTCAGCGACTTTTTGAAAGACCCGTTCGAATTCCGCATCAGCCAAATGCTTGTCGCCTCCGAATCTGATGACCCAGAAAAGGAACTGTTCGAGCCGATACATTTTGAACCGCTACAAAAGAGCGCCCTCCTCAAAATGATGGTTGCCGCAGAACTTTCCCACAAGTCCGAAGAGCTTGAAAAATTCAAGAAGGAATCCGCGCTTAAAGGCAACATGCCCGACGGAATCTTTGGCGAAAAACTTCTTGCCGAAATGGAATCGCAAAAGAACTTGATTCTTGCAAAAATGGGAAAAAATCTCGTTTCACAAATCAAAGAATCCTGGAGCTATCAGGCAAAAATTCAGGACATTCAAATTGACCGCGGTACCGATAGCAAGTGGACACTTTCGGGAACGCTCGACTGGTGCGATAGCGAAAATCTCGACAACATTTCCGAGATGATTACCGTTTCATCGTCTTACAGCAAGACGACTTTGGACAAGTTCTTATCGCCTTACGTCAAGGCGCTAGCCGTCATTGCACAAAGGGCAAGCACTCTCGACGCAAACGCAGAACAGACTGTAAAGATTTCCATCTACAATACCGAAGCTACCGCAGAACCCTCGACCGCGACGGTCTCCATGACACCGCAAAAGGCGACCGAAACATTGCAAGAAATCTACACCGCTGCATTCGGTAACGAAACAGAGCGCCCTTATTCCAAGGCCGTTCCCGCCAGCTTGCTCGACACACAGGGCATTACAAATATCCGCGCGTTCAAGGACAAGCTTTTAGACTGCTGGAAATATTTCGACAAGAAATCGCTTTTCGACCCCATCACCGATGTCGGTTTTGAAGCCAATAACTTTACAAACCAGTGGAGTGAGGCGATAAGGAAAATGCGCAGCCTCATGCAAATTACAGTCACCGAAAACGCAAAGAAAAGGAAGGCATAATCATGGAAAATTTCAGTCTCCAAAAATTCGACCCTTCCAAAAGCCTTTTCATTGAAGCCTCGGCAGGTACGGGCAAAACGTACACTATCCAGTTGATGGTCGCAAAGCTTATCAGCCTTGGCACACCGCTCAAGAAAATCCTCATCGTCACGTACACCGAGAAGGCCGCCGGCGAGCTCAAGGACCGCATCCGCAAAAAAATTGACGAAGTCCTCGTGAGCCGCAAACTCGATAAGACTAACGGAGCCGAAAAAGAACTCGACGACGCTGCACTTGCGCTGTTTTCCAAGGCTTACCAAGATGTAGACAACGCCGCCATCTTCACAATTCATTCGTTCTGCCAAAAGGCGCTCAAGGAATACGCCTACGATGCGGGCAGACCGTTTGACATGTCGATGATTGACGATAGCGAAGTTCACGATCTCGTTGAACAGTTCATTCGCGACAAGTGGAGCGACAATAGCGATTTCCAGTTTTTGCTCAAGACCGATTCGGCACAGTCCATCGCGAACAAAGTTGCAACGGGTCTCGAAAATATCGTCAACGTCTATCGCGGTAGTGAAGGCGACCGCGAAATCATTCCTCTCGACAAGCCTGAACAAATCACGTTCGGCGATACAGCTTTAAGCGATGATGACATTCGCACCATCGCCATTGCAAAAACGTTTGACAACATTCTCGGCATCCCTGTTTTGGGCGACGCATTTTCAACACTCGAAAAGCATCCGGCCGAAAAATTTGGCAAGACATCTAAGAATTGCATTAGCGATTTTTTAAGTGCGCTCAAGCTCTGGGAAAAAGACAAGACACTCTTTTCAGGAGTCTCGTTCAAGGATAGCGATTTCGTTCGCACAACATGGCCGACCGACGCATACGAAGCATTCTTATCTTTCAAAGCATTGAAAGAATTGCTCCCCTCCATCAATAGCGTTTTGCTCAATAACTTCTTGATTTCGCAAGCCGCAACCGTTTTCGACGAATGGCAAAAGTACAAGACCGAAAAGAAATGCCAGTCGTTCAACGACATGATACTCTCGGTGCACCGCGCAGCACTTGACACAAGCAAGGGCGATTCCTTGCTTAAGAGCAGGCTCCGCGCACAATACACATACGCCATCATTGACGAATTTCAGGACACAAACCAATTGCAATGGGATATTTTCAGTGCTGTTTTCGACAAGATTTTTGTCGTGGGCGATCCCAAGCAATCTATATACAGTTTCCAAAGCGCCGACGTGAACGTCTATCAAAAAGCCATTCACGAAATCAACAACGGCATGTCGCTACAGACAAATTTCAGATCCACCACAGGAATTATCAACGGCTGTAACGAACTATTCAAAGGCGACTTTTTCACACCGAACGAAGGAGCAACAAAGCTCATCGATTTTGAGCCTTCGCTCCCGCCGCAAAATGAAAAGCAAGTCAAGGCTCCGCCTAAGATTAACAACAATGAAGCAGCCCCCATTTGGATTAGCGAGCAAGACATCAACGAAGTGGATTTTGCGCGCGCCGCCGTTCAAAAAATCATTGACTGGTGTACTTTTGTCGATGGCAAAACCGTATTGCAAGTTTTCAAAAAAGAAGACTGCACACAATACCGGAACGTGACATTCAAGGATTTTGCCGTACTCGCCCGCAGCCGTGGTGAAATGGACGCCATCGAAGATGCGATGCGCTCCGCTGGAGTTCCGTTCAGCCGTTACAAAGACAGCAATCTTTTCAGTTGTCGTGAATGCGCTGAATGGATTGCCATTTTCAAGGCGATTAACGCGCCCGATTTCTCGGCATGGAACAGACGCCTTTTAAGCGAAGCACTCATCACGGACTTTTTCAGAATCGCCCGCCAAGACATCCACTACGCCGAAAGCAAAGCGTTCGATGATCCAAACAATCCCGTGCGACAAAAATTAAACGCATGGACAGAACTGGCACAAAAGCGCCGTTATGCCGAAATGCTCGAACGCATCTACAGCGATACGCAAGTTGAAGAACGTTTGACAGAAATTTCGAGATTGCAAAATTTGGCAAGGCTCCGTCAAATCGGCAATTACGCCATCGAATACCTTTACAATCACAACTGCTCCATTGAAGATCTTGTGCGCCACTTGGAAGCGCTCGCAAGCTACAGCGAAAACGCCGATGATGAAGATGGCAACCTCGTTGAAAAAAGTAGCGATTACGACGCCGTGCAAGTCATGACGATTCACGCCTCGAAAGGCCTTGAATTCCCTGTCGTGATTTCTGTCGCAGGTTTCAAGGGCAAGCGTCCCGCAACAGGCCCGTTCCTTTACCATGACAACGATGAAATTCGCCTCGGATTCAGTGAACACGCCAAGACCACGCGCGAACTCGAAGAACTTGAAGAATGGAAGAGACTCTTCTATGTTGATTTCACACGTGCATCTTCGATTCTCATGTTGCCACGTTACGAGAAATGGAAAAATACCAAAGGCGTCAAGCCGGAATACGCATTCCTTGAAAGTTCCATCAATGGTCTCATAGAGAACGCATCGGAACTGACAACGATTTTACCGAAAACGGAAAACTGGAATCCGCAAAAGCTAAGCGAAACCGTCAAGGAGCGCATTTTAAAACCGCTCAATGAAAATTCCGAAATCGGGAAAGCATTAAGCGCTGACGAAATTCGAGATAACATCATCCAACAAAAATGCGCCATGGCAAATTTGCAAACCAAGCTCGCCGACGCAAGCATCATGCAGTATTCGTACAGTTCGCTTTCGGGCAAAGCGGATTCGCCTGTAGACGCAGATGATGGGAACCGCACGAACCGCGAAGGCGAAGAAATCGCAACATCGCGCACGTCAACGGTCCAGATTCGCGATATCGATACCGCAGCAGTCAACTGCACCATCGCAGCCGACGCTTTGCTCGATTATCAGACGCATTTGAACGAGAGCGCACACAGGTTCCCGCGCGGTTCACACGCCGGTAACGCACTCCACCGCATTTTCGAATGCACCCAATTCCAAAAGTTCGGTCTGGAAAACAAGACGCTCGAAGACGCGTTCGCGAATCCGCAAACGAGAAACATCATCGAAGAAGAATTCAAGCGCGAATCGCTCCCCATCTGGAATCATCGAGACACCTGGATTGACATAGCCACACGCTACACGTGGAATACGCTGAACGCAAGGCTGCCAGAAATCGCGGGCAATTCCGTGCAATACACAGAGCAAGATCCCGCGGAAATCGCAAAACAAGATGCGCCGCAGACATTTGCGCTGGTTGACATTCCGCTAAGCGACCACAAGCCCGAGGTACAGTTCAACCAGAACGCCACCGATGAACGCGGCGAGAATTGCGCAAACAACGAAAGCGCAAATGACGAAAAATGCGCCGAAAGTGGCAACATTCTCAAGCGTTTCTGCAAGGGTTTCATCGACCTCCTTTTCGTCCGCACTATAAACGGCCAAAAGTACTATTCCATTCTCGACTGGAAATCGGACATGCTCGAGAACAACAACTACACGCCCGAAGCGCTCAAGGAAAAAGTCGATAACGATTACTCCATCCAGCGCGTACTCTACAGCTATTGTCTGATCCAATGGCTCAAGCAGTTCTACGGCAAAGGCACAGCCGAGAACTTGAGCGAATCTGAAATTTTCGAAAAGCACTTTGGCGGCATTTATTACGCATTCATTCGCGGCACCGAAGGCGGCACACCCAAGGGCATTTACGCACAAACTTGGAACAGTTTTAACGACCTCGCAAGCGCCTATCAAAAAGTAAAAGATCTCATGAGCAAGCCCTCCATCATTAAGGAGGAAAACTAAAATGGACAAGAAAATACTCGCTACAGAATCGATTGACGAATTCATCGACGCGCTTATTGAAATGCGCGGACTCGTTCCGCTTAACAAGCACTTGCTCCATCTGCTTTTTGAAATCAAGAACGACATTTCGCTCCATACGCAAAAATTCCTGACGCTATGCATGTCGCTCCTCGACGACGGCAACACGCGTGTTCCGCTGGACTCCCAGCATTTCTCCGCAATGTGGACCCGCAAATGGAACGGCCTCGTGATGCTCCGCATCAGCACCGCCGAAGAAGACATCGACGAAAAAGCATTTGCAACCGCTGACGATTTCGCAAGCATTATCGCAAACGGCATTCAAGATATCCTCACAAGCGACTTTTCCACCATCATGGAAAGCCGCGAAACCGACACAGCATCCATCGAAGACTCTTTGAGCAAGCCGTTCATTCTCGCCAAGCGCGAAAGCGGTACGCACCTCTATTTCACCAAGCATTTCGATGCCAAATGCGTGATTGAAAAAGCGGCAAAAATTCTGTTCAAGGACGGCAGCAAACCGACCGATGAAGAAATCGCGCAGTGCACCGAAAAAGTCGCAAGCATCTGTAAGCCATTCGGCGACAAGCCCTTCACCATCAAGAAGCGCCAAGCCGAAGCCATTATCCGCGGGCAAACCGAAAACCTCGTTGTCACAGGCGGCCCAGGCACCGGCAAGACCACCGTCGTTCTCTACATTCTGTGGAACCTGCTCGCAAACCATAGCGAAATGCTCGACTGGAACATCTATCTCGCCGCTCCGAGCGGCAAGGCGGCCGACCGCATGCGCGAAAGCCTTATTGACGGCCTCGCCAGAATCCGCGACGAACAAAAGACCGACAACGAGCGCATTTTCCGCAAGCTGAACGAACTCGAAAGCAGCACCATCCACCGTCTGCTCCGATTCTCCAAAAGCAACGGCGGCTTCATGTACAATAGCGAAGAGCAATTCCCCAAGAATTCCATCTTCGTCATTGACGAAGCGAGCATGATCGACATCGAAATGTTCGCCGCACTTCTCGAAGCCATCCCCGAAGGCGCACGCATATTCATTCTCGGCGACCCGTTCCAGCTTCCGTCTGTTGATTCCGGCGCCGTCCTCGGCGAAATCCTGAAAGTGCAATCCGGCAAGGATTTTTCCGTCAAGCTCAACGAATCCAACCGATTTGACGATCGTTCAAACATCGGCAAACTCGCCGCAGAAATCAAGGAAGTCGCCGAGAGCAAGGACAACAATAAGTTCGTTCCGCACAAATTCGCACACGATTCCGACGAAATTGGGAATGCGCGCAATCTCGATGAAACGGGAAATGCCGCGACCTTCAAGGATAAAGTTTTCTACAGAAAACTAGAAACCGACAACACCCCGCTCACCAAAAAAGAAGAAGACAAACGCATCGAATCGTTCATTGCCGAATGGTCCCGCGATTTTGCCAAGCTCCCCGAGCTCGCCGAACAGATTAATCCGCAACGCACCGGCACCGAAGCAGACGATCCCGACCACAGCGAAACCGCCCGACGCAATCAAATCTGGCAACTTTCGCTGACAAAGCGAATCCTCTGTGCCGAACGCCGAGGCCTCCGTGGCATCGAAAACATAAACAAAAAAGTTTGTTCCAAAATCAAGAGCCTCTGGCGCGCCAAAAAGAAATCGCAAGGCGAAACCGTCCAATGGGATGATTCCGGCTACTTCCCGGGCCAACTCCTCATCATCACGCGCAACCAGGAAATGTTTAAGCTTTACAACGGCGACACGGGAATCGTCGTCTTCGACGGCAACACTCCCTGCCTCATGCTCAAAAAAGCGCCACCCCAAGGCAGCGAAAGAACCCGCGACGACTTCGTCTTCTACCCGCTCTCGGTCCTTCCTGAAGATTCCATCACCACCGCATTTGCCATCACCATCCACAAGTCGCAAGGCTCCGAGTACAAACACGTCACCATGTTCCTGCCGACAAAAATCGGTCACCCCCTCCTCACCAACCAAATCATATACACAGGCATCACCCGCGCCAAGGAAAGCGTCACCATCATCGCAAGCGACGACACATTCAAAGCCGCAGTCACCACCGTCAGCGAGCGCGACACGGGAATTTCGCTATAGTTTTACAATTCTTTGTACCCGCGCCCCCATTTCTGTGTATATTTAAGTAAGAAAAAAATAAAGGAAGAAAAATGGCAACAATAAAAGAACTCAAAGCAAATGGCGCCCCGCGTTTCAAAGTCCCGGGCAAAGAAGAAATCTACGACGCATTCGACCAGTTCCTCGCTGAGAACTTCCTCGGCGAAACCGTCGAAGCCATCCCCGCGGCACCGGCCAACGGCGAATTCGCCCCGCAGGCAGTCGCCCTCTATGCCATCGCGAACACGGGCAAAGGCAACGCCGGCCTCTGGAAAGCTGGCACCGGCACGTCCTCCAAAAACTGGGACTTGAGCTTTTTGCAGGGCATCCTGAATCAGTTCTCCACCCTCCCGGCAGCCACGCGCGGCAAGACCGTCTCCGAAATCAAGGAACAGCTCGAAGACTTTGCCTCCAAGAAGTTCGCCAAGAACCCCGCAAACGCCCGTAACGGACTTTTGCACCTCTGCAACCCGAACATCTACGCCCCGATTTATTCTTTTGCAGACAAACTTGCAATCTGCAAGGAACAGTCTCGCCTGCTCGAAGATTTCAAACTTTCAAACCGTTGGGACAGCGGCCTCTTGAAACTCAAAGTCTTCCGCAAAGACGGCTACGTCGCCATCCAAACAGACGAACAACTCTGCTGGATTTTCGACAAACTCTCAGTGATGCACAAAATCGAAGACGAAGAATTCGAACAGTTCATGAAAAACTACTTCACCGCCCCGAAAAAGAGTACCGCAAAGAAGAAGTAATTAAAGCGTCATCCTGACGCGAAGCGGAAGGACCCAGTTATTTCTAGAAGCACATCGCCCGCACACATGCGGGCGATCTTTTTGTTATCGTCGCAAGTAAAAAGATGGTATAGCGCACAACAGATATTTGAGAACATTTTGTTGGCGTCAACAAAATGGTTACTTTCGCCCCAAAATTCCCCATTTCATTTTGACGCACCGATTGTTTCACTGGCGAAACACCGGCCGTTACTTTCTGAAATACCCGCCTCGTCTGCGACCTTCCAACCGCATTTTTTAGCCTTTTCCGCACACATTTTTGTACTTTTTTCGCCGTTTCACCCATCAAAAATCGCGATTTTTCATCAAATTTCGCCATTTTCGCAATTTTCGCCATCACCTCACAAAAAAATTTTTCTGCACAAGCCTCAAAAACGAAAAAGTTGGCACGGCTTTAGCTTAAGGTAGGGTGTAAAACAAAAGGGCCAACGGTAAACGCCGAGCCCGCAACAAAAAGAGGTTAAAATTATGATGAACACACAGATCCTTCCGAACGCTTTCTATGGTATCCAGAACTTCATTGACAGCTTGAACGCCGCAAAGGCACAGGGCGAATGCACTTACACGCCGAAGGCAGACTACTACGAAACCGAAGGCGGCTTTGCTCTCGAAGTCGAGCTTCCGGGTGTCAAGAAAGAAGACATGGACATCCAGGTCGAAAAGAATATCTTGACCGTCAAGGCGACCCGCGCACGCAAGGACGAAAAGTTCACTTACGAACGTAGCTTCCGCTTGGCAGACGATATCGATACCGAAAACATTAAAGTCTCCTTGGAAAACGGTATCCTGAAATTCGACCTTACCAAGAAAGCTCAGGCTGCAGCCCGCAAAATTACCATCGCCTAAAAAGCGATCGGGCTAACGCCTAAAATTTCATAAGCTCCTTTTTCATACAACTCCTCCTTAGAACAAAAAATTCCCGGCAGCGATGTCGGGAATTTTTTATTGCCAAAATTTCTTTTTTGTACTATATTTGAATTTGCGAATGATTCTCAAATTGAATTTACACGTACTTGACAGGTTGATGGTCGCATTGGCGCTCTTTTACACGGAGCACCACGTTGAACATCATTGTCACGGCGAGCATTGCCACGTCTGCCATCACCTCCATCACTGTCTGGACTTGATTTCGGAATTTTGCTTTGAGCTCGTTGAAGCGCCGATTGAAATCATTTGCCGCTGTTTTCTTTTTAAGTTAGTGAAATTTGCAGTCCTTGTACTGCGCCCGACAACGCTAGTTTCACAAAAGATTTTACTGCTAAATTAATTTCAAACATTTAGCAACATAAAAACATTGCATTTTCGTAGAGGCTTGTCATGCCCGATCTGTTATCCCAGACCCTGTTCCGGGACGGGCATCTCCCTTTCTATTGAAAAAATTTTCCAAATAAAATTTCATCTTTCATAAAAGGATAAAAAATGAAAAAGTTTTCATTTTGTTCTTTGGCGTACGCCATTTTTGTCGCAGCGCTCTTTTCTCTCGTAGCCTGCAACAGTGTTTCCGAAAACAAAAAGCAGGAATCACACGAACTATCCATCATCACCACCATTTATCCTGAATACGCGTGGACAAAAGAAATCCTCGGAGCACGCACCGATTCCGTCAATCTCACGTTGCTCATCAAGAACGGCATCGATTTGCACAGTTACAAGCCCACAGCTCACGATGTCGCAAAAATCGCTAGCGCCGATATGGTGATTTACGTCGGTGGCGAATCTGACGAATGGATCAAAGACGCGCTCACAGCCTCTCCGAAAAAGGACCGCGTTGAAATCAATTTGATGGAAGCTCTTGGCGACCGCGTAAAAGCGGAGGAAATCGTCGAAGGCATGCAGGCCGAAGAAGAACACCATCACGAACACGCAGAAGCTCACGAAAAACACGAGCATCATGACGAGCATGCCGAAGCTCATGAACACCACCATCACGATGAAGAAGTTGAAAACGATGAACACGTTTGGCTCTCGCTGAAAAATGCCGAAATTCTCGTCAAAAAAATCGCCGAAGAACTTTCCAAAATCGATGTCACCCACGCATCCGCCTACAAACAAAATGCCGAAGTCTACATTGCCCAAATCCAGTCCCTTGACGCAGAATACCGCACCGCAGTAGAAAGCGCCGCCCGCAAGACAGTTCTTTTCGGCGATCGATTTCCTTTTCGCTATCTGGTGGACGATTATGGCATTAAGTATTATGCCGCGTTTGTTGGCTGTTCCGCCGAAAGCGAGGCTAGCTTTGAAACTATCGCATTCCTCGCAGGAAAAATGGACAGCGAATCCCTCCCGTCAATTTTCATTATCGAAAACGGCAATGAAAAAATCGCAAAGGCAGTACTTGCCGCAAGTAAAAAATCCCAAAACGCACAAATTCTCACCATCAATTCAATGCAGTCTATCACAGAAGAGCAAATTAACAACGGCATCAATTACTTATCGCTAATGAAAGCCAACTTGGAAAACTTAAAAAAGGCTTTAAACTGACATGTTTCTGCTCAAGTGCAACAAATTAACACTGGGATACAACAACAAAGACATTCTCCACAGTTTTGATTACGGGATTCATTCCGGCGAATACCTCTGCATCATAGGCAGAAACGGCTGCGGAAAGACGACGTTCTTGCGCGGCCTCGCCGGAGTTTTACGCCCAAAATCTGGGAAGATCGAACTTTGCGACAATCTCAAGCGAAACCAAATCGGCTACTTGTCGCAAATCACGATAGCGCAAAAAGATTTCCCGGCATCTGTCGAAGAAATCGTCCTTTCGGCATTTCAAGGAAAAAGCTTGTTGTTGCCATTTTACGGGAAAGCCCTCCGCAAACGCGCAAGCGAGTGTTTAGAACTCACGCGGACAGAGAATCTGCGGAAAGAAAGTTTCCGAGAACTCTCTGGCGGTCAAAAGCAGCGCGTTCTTTTGGCGAGGGCATTGTGCGCTGCCGAAAGGCTTCTGCTTTTGGACGAGCCCGTCACAGGACTAGATCCCGAATCATCGCAGAACATGTACAACATCATCAAGGACCTTCACGAATATAAAAACATGACTATCGTGATGGTAACGCACGACATTGAGGCCGCACGCAACAACTCTACTAGAATACTCAATTTCAACGAATTAATGCAATAACGGAGACGCCCGCTTACTTCGACTGCGCTCAGCACAGGCTCCGGCGGGCATGACATTTTAGCAAATGCTTGACAAACTATTTTTCTACCTAGACTTTCCTTTTGTACGCTACGCGATTATTGTCGGAACGCTCATCTCGCTATGTTCCTCGCTTTTGGGCGTCACGCTCGTTCTCAAGCGGTACTCCTACATAGGCGATGGACTTTCGCACGTCGCATTCGGAGCGCTCGCGATTGCAGCAGTTCTCAAAGTCACGAACAACATGCTCATCATTTTGCCCGTGACCATAGCCGTTGCAATTTTACTCCTTTGCGGCAGCAGAGACTCGCGTTCGGGCATACAAATCAAGGGCGATGCTGCCATAGCCATGGTTTCGGCAGGGGCCCTTGCCATCGGCTATTTGCTGATGAACATTTTTTCGTCATCGGCAAATGTCGCAGGAGATGTCTGCACAACGCTATTTGGCTCCATGTCCATTCTTACGCTCAAGCCGACAGACGTTTACCTTTGCGTAATCCTTTCTGCAATCGTCCTCGTAACATTCGTCCTCTTTTACCACAAGATTTTCGCCATCACATTTGATGAAAATTTTGCACGTGCAACAGGCGTAAATGTCAACGCATTCAACCTCCTTATCGCCATCATCATCGCAGCGATTATAGTCCTAGCCATGAATCTCGTTGGTGCGTTACTCGTTTCGGCGCTCGTTGTTTTCCCCGCGCTTTCAGCCATGCGAGTTTTCAAAAGCTTTTTCACAGTGACCGTTGCCGCAGCCGTAATTTCCGTCGTTTGTTCCCTCACCGGTATCATCGTTGCCATCCTCGCTGGAACCCCTGTCGGTTCAACGATTGTCGCTGCCGATATTGTCGCATTCCTCATCTGTTACATAACAAGTTCCATCCGCTGTAGGAGAGCTTAACGTCATCCAGAGTCCCGGAACGGAGTCCGGGATAAACTCCGCGAAGGATCCATATTTTTTGGAGATCAAATTTTGCATAAGTTATTTACAATTTTTCTTCTACTCCTCTTCACAACCTCAACATTTGCCAAAGAAAATTCCAGCAATGTCGACATCGACCTCACGCGAATGAGTAGCACCATGGTCTACTCGATGGTCTACCAAATGGTCACCGCCCCTCAAAAATACGTCGGCAAGCGCATCAAAATGAAGGGAGCCTTTTCGAGCTATTTCGATGAAGAAGCAAACCAACGTTTTTTCGGTTGTGTTATCAAGGACGCCCTCGCCTGTTGTTCTCAAGGTCTTGCATTTGAGCTAGCCAAGCCACGCAAGTTTCCAAGCGAATACCCATCCGAAGGTACATCCATCACCATCATCGGCACATTTGAATTTGAAAAAGAAGAAGACGGCATCGGTTTCCCAATAATCAAAGATGCCAAAATGTTCAGATAAGATTTCACCCATACAAAGGATAAAAATGAAAATCAAACATCTCTCTCTTGTCGCGCTCTGCGCGCTCTTTGCCGCATGCAGCGACAGCAATTCCACATCCACCGATCAGCACGAGCACTTCGAAGCCGAAGGTTGGAACCTCTACTGGCCCGACTGGAAACTCGCCTACAGCGTCTACCAGGGCAAAGAAGACAAGAGCCTCGAAACGCTCCGTGTCAATGCAAATTGCCTTAGCGAACATTTGACCGTCAAGTTCCTCGATGACGAAAAGAAAGAAGTTTCCGCACCCAAGGACGACGAGCACACTCTCGGCTGGAGTATTGGCGACGAATCTATCCTCGACATCGAAGCTTGTGGCAGCTGGGGTTTCCACTTAAAGGGCGTCAAGGAAGGCGAAACAACGTTGACGCTCAAGGTCAAGCACCACGATCATGCCGACGCACGTACGCCGGAAATTCGCATCATTGTCGACAAAGCCTTGAAGGCAGAAGATTGCCCATTCCAGGACGATGACGATGATGAATAACACCCTTATTAGGGCTGTCATGGGGAGCCTCCTTTGCGGAGGCTTCCTTCATTTTTCTTTTGCCCAAGAATTTATCCAAGATTTAGGCAATTCAACAGTTGTCGCTGAACAATCTAGCGAAACAATTTTAAACGGACTCCGCGAAGACGAAGTTTTAAAAGACGAAAAGCTCGATCGCAAAATTTCTACAACTATTGCAGAGACTATAAAAAACGAGCCTGATATCGCCATCCGCTCCATGGGCCCCGCCGCCGCACGCCCCGTCATCAAGGGACTTTCCGGCAGCCACGTCACGCTTACCGAAGACGGTTCCTTTTGTGGAGACATGAGTGCAACATCGCCCGATCACGCCGTCGCATCCGAAGTCCTGACAGCACACAAATTGCGCATCACGCGCGGACCGCAAATTCTCGCACAATCTTTCGCCACCGCAGGCGGCGTCATTCAAGTAAATCACCAAGACATTCCCTACGATGATTCGCTTTTCCACGGCTACATCGCAGACTACGCCGAAACAGGGCAACCGGGATTCGCCACCGTCGTAGGCGTGAACAGCAACATCCACAGACTATCGCTCAAAGGCGAAGTTTCTGCACGTAACATGGGCGACATGCAAACGCCCAAAGGCACGCTCAAAAATACGGATATCGAAAACAGGAGCATCGCCATCGGTGCCGCCTACAGCCTTGACCGTTTCAAGTTTGGAGCCTCATTCCGCTCGTTCAATTCCGATTACGGCATCCCCGGCGGATTCATCGGCGGACACCCCAACGGCGTAGACATTGAACTATCCAAACGCGATTTTACTTTGCAAGGACTGTACATTCCCACAGCACGCCCCGACACACTCAACGTTATCTTCCGCTACAATCAATACCACCACAGGGAATTTGAGACAAAGAAATACGTTGGCGCAGAATTCGCGGTCAATCAAGCAAACTTGCGCATTGAAAAATTCATCGCCAATAGCGGTCCATTTTTCGGCATTCGCCTCGGCACAGAACTCAACAGCCGCTCTGTCGAAATGGGCGGTTACGTCTTTACGCCTCCCACCAATTCTTACGCTGCATCGCTATTTTCCATCGTAAGTTTAAACGGATGGTGGAATGGTTTAGAAATTACCTTGTCAGCACGACTAGGCGGAGCATTTTTTAGGCCACGCGAAAGCATCGTTGCAGACAAAGACGCTATTGAAGACCGCAATTTTGCACTATGGGCTTTCGCTGCCGAATTTTCACAAATCGTCGCCCCCGGGAAATTCCTGACACTTGATGTTTTCCGCACCACACGCGCCCCGACCATCGAAGAACTCTACAACCAAGGTCCACATCTCGCCGCCTACACTTACGAACGCGGCTATCACAAGCTCGATGCCGAAAGCGGTTACGGAGCAGAACTCGAATTTCGAGATTACGGCGAGCACTTCAACTGGCGAGCCTCAACACACATCACCTGGTTCCTGAATCACTTGGCACCACGCGCCACTGGAGACACCAACTGGTCCCAACTTTTGCCAATCTACCAGGTCAGTGGAGATGACGCCCTCCTCATGGGCGCAAGCGCATCCATCGAGACTTCTGCAAAGCAGGGATTTTACGCCCAAGCGGGTGCGAGTTACGTTTGCGGATTTTACCAGAACGAAAACTGGAGCGATATGCCACAAATTCCGCCGTTCCATTTTCACGCCGAAATGGCTTACATTTGGCAACACGTCCGCGCAGGCATCAACACGGAATTTGCACTCGCGCAAAACCGCCTAGACCGCTACGAACAACGCACACCCGGCTACGTCACGTTCGGTGCGCTACTGGAATTCCATTGGGCGCTTACGCATACCAATTACAGCATCATCCTCCGTGGCGATAACTTGTTCAATGCCGATGTCCGCAACCATCTTTCGCGCCTCAAATCCGTCATGCCCGAAAAAGGACGTAATATAAACATCCTCGCCAAAGTCGAGATTTAGTGGCAAAGCGGTGGCGATTATGGTCTTTCTCGCGCGATATTTGTATATTCTTTAGCGTAAAAAAGAAGAATTACGATGGCCGATAAAGAATTGCTTGATAAAGAAGTTTTAAAGACCGTTAGCCGCATTGAACTTTCTGTGCGCGGCACGCTCGACACCGTGATGACCGGAGCTTACCACAGTTCCTTCAAAGGGAACGGTATGGAATTCAGCGAAGTTCGCGAATACATGCCCGGCGATGACGTGCGCACGATTGACTGGAACGTGACCGCCCGAACCGGCACGCCTTACGTCAAAAAGTTCATCGAAGAACGCGAAATGACCATGCTCCTCATGGTCGATGCTTCAAGCAGCTCCGAATTCGGTTCTGGCAAGCAAATGAAAGGTGAAGTCATGGCAACGCTCACGGCTCTCCTCGCATTCGCCGCCATCAAGAACAACGACAAGGTCGGCCTCCTCATTTACACCGACCAAGTCGAACTTTTCATCCCGCCCGAGAAAGGCCGCAAGCACGTGTTGCGCCTCATCCGCGAAATTCTCTACTTCAAGCCGCAGCACCACGGCACCAACACGCAGGTCGCCCTCGAATACGCCGGCAAGATTCTGAACCGCCGCGCCGTGGTCGTCGTGATGAGCGACTTTTTGGATGAAGGTTTCGAAAACGCGTTCAAGATTTTGCGCAAGCGCCATGACGTTCTCGCCGTGTCCGTCGTGGACCCGCGTGAAATGGAACTCCCGCCCGCAGGCCTCGTAGAACTCGAAGACCCCGAAACCGGCGAGACACTTTTGATTGATACCGGCGATGCCGCCTTCCGCGAAGCATTCGCCCGCGAAGCCAAACGTCAAGGCAAGGCAACCAAGGAACTCTTCCAGCGCATGTCGATTGACTTTGTTCGCATCGAGACTCACGACGACTTCAAGGAAACCGTCGCCCCGCTCATCGAACACTTCCGCCGCCGCGCGAAAGCCGCACGACTCTAAATCCAGCTCTAAACATTTGTCGGTTTATAACCATGCAAAGCGCCCTCCATTCGAGGGCGTTTTTACATTATTTAGCAGACAAGTTCTCTTTGAAGCTGTACAAGAAATACTTCCCTTCGGCTTTTCTCAGCACCAAGGATTTTCCCGCTTTAAGAATCGTGTACGGCGAACCGACAAAGGAACGGTAATCCATTTCGCCATCCAAGCGGATATCGTCCAGCGACGAATACTCCTTTTCAAATACGTAATGCCCATAACTCCGGCCGGAACTTAATGTGGGATAGACAAAAAGATCGGTTCCGCCAAGAAAATACACATCGTCATTTTCTTCGTCCACCAACTCGGCGTATTCACGCACACCAAAAAACTTCTTGATATCATTCTTGACATCTTGATCGTTCTTGGAATTTCCTGCAAACACCATGGAGCACACTAGAATAAAGACGAGCGCCAGCACTCTCATTTTTTCAATCAACATTTTTTCCTTTGTCGTATCAAACTGTTGCCGGCCTATACCCGAGCAACTTCATGCTATAAAGCGCAGTGCCTTTGCTGATGCTACGAACGCCCGTAGCATAACCGAAAATTTTGCGAAGAGGAACATCGGCTTTCAAGAAGTGCGTTTTGCCATCGCCTTCGATTTCTTTCACCTTGCCTTCACGCGCCTGAATATCGCCCGTCACAAGCCCCGCAAAATTCACCGGGCATTCGAGCGAAAGTTCCATCACAGGTTCGTACAACTGCACATCCGCAGGCTTCACGAGTTTTGCCACCGCATCGGCACAGCACTTCTTGATCATCGGCGGGAGCGCCCCTTCTGTCCATTCAAAGCGATGGACTTCAAAACGTACGCCTACAAGCGGGCCCTTGCCGAGCACACCGACTTCAGTCGATTCCAAAAGCGCCGAGCGCACGCCTGCCAAAATTTCAAGCGGAGCCTTTTCCATGAACTCCGCAGACAAGCGAATGTCATGAGCATCACCCTCTAGCGGAGAAGCCGAAATGCTGATGGACATTTTATGCGGCCCAATCTGGAACGTATTTTCAGCAGGTCCTACAGCACGGCACAAGCGTTCTTGCCAGCGTACTTCAGGACTCCCTGCACGCACTTCGCAACCAAATTCACGTTTGAGGCGAGCAAGCAAAACATCAAGCTGCACTTCGCCCACGGTATGCAAATACCAGAATCCGCCATCGTCCTTTTGCACGCGGAAACTCGGGTCCATTCGCGCAAGCACCGAAAGGCTGCGTTCCACGTGGGCGTAATCTTCCGTGCGTACGCATTCCACACGAGTCTGCAAAAGTGGCAAATAATTTTCGCTGATCGACGGCGCGGCATTCCCATTCAGCGCGGCATTTTCAACAACATTCCCCGCCGCATCTCGCTCCGCACTCTCGCTGCACATTCCACAACCATCTAACCAAATCACCTGCCCGAGTTCCGTTTCAAACGGCGAGACCATCGCATAAATATCGCCCGAACGGATTTCATCCACCGGCAAAAGCATATTCGCCTTGAGCCTCGAAAATTCAAAACCCGTAGGCCAATCACGGCGCAACAAATCCACGTGACTGCGGAACAGCGAAATCTCGCCCACGCCACGGAAATGCCTCAGGCGCACAACTTGCCCAAGCTCATTTTCATCAAACGTCGGGACTTCCGGCAAAAAGAACGAAAGCGCAGTCACAAGGCTGCGAATGCCAAACCCTTCCAGCGCAGAACCCGCATAACAAATCACGTACTCATCGCTAGCCGCAAGAGCCTTGAGCCCGCGCAAAAGCATCTTCGGCGGCACCGGCTTATTTTCAAGCGCAAGCGACAAAATTTCATCGTCAAAGTTGCTTGCAAATTCCACCGCCTCATCGTAATACTTTTTCAAAAGCGCACGTTCTTCTGCCGCACCCGCATCTGATTCCCAACCGTCATCGAGAACTTCCGCACCCGATTCCGAATGCACCAAACGGCTCTGGCTCAGCACATCGAGCATCGCGCACATCTTGCCATTTTTAAATTGCGGCACAGACATGAGCACCGGGCGCACGCCAAGCGTTTCTTCAATGTTGATGAGCGTTTCATCCAGCGAGTAATCGGGATTATCGAGCTTATTTACGAACAAAATCGTACGCACGCGAGATTCGCGCAACTTGCGAAACGATGCAAGCGTCTGCGTCTCAACGCCACTTGCGGCACTCACCACAAGCACAGCGCCTTCCACAGCCGTAAGCGCCATATCGACTTCGGCACCAAAGTCGACATGCCCCGGCGTATCGATAAAATTGAACCATGTATTTTTCCATTCGAAATGCGCCACGCCACTTTCAATCGTGATGCCGCGTTCCTTTTCTTCGGGCATGTAGTCCATCGTGGCTAAGCCATCTTCCACGCGCCCCGGGCGGTGAATTTCGCCCGCCGCAAAAAGGATTCTCTCAGAAAGTGTCGTCTTGCCCGCATCAACGTGGGCGAGAATGGCAATATTTCGAATCGGCTGTTTCATAAGCCCAAAGATACATTTTTACCGGTTCATGAACGAGAGTTTCAGCGCATTCTTGTAGAGTCGATTTGCCCAAGCTTCGTGACTTGCAGATTCACCATAAAGGTCATCCAGAATCGTCCGGATCCCAGCCACGCCGCCACCTTTTTTCAAGATGTACACCACAAGCAGGCTAATCACGCCAAGCGACGAGTTGATAATATCCAAATCCGTATTCGCAAGCTGGAATGCGGCCAAGTGGTACGCATCATCGGAATTTTCCTTGATGAGTTTATCCACATCCGCAAGCGTATTGAAGCGCAAGAATTTTAGCGCCTTCAAGAAAGGCATCATCGAAGACTCGTGAATTTCAGCTTGGTTGATTGCCGCAATGCGCTGGTTCAGCTTATCAAACGGTCGCAATTTCAGATAATTCGTAAATGAGTCGCCATTCAACGCCACTTCATCAAAGCGTCCCGAATGCACAAGCGACTGCACATGATATCTGTAATTGTTAATTTCCGTTCGAATTTTGCAGAACTGTTCATCGACAAGTTCAAGCATGCCCGCAAGGCGATTCAAATTGCGCAAGTATTCATGCGGAATTTCAAAGCCCGACTTGTAACCCGTATCGTGATCCAGCGTAGCCCACACATGCTGTAATGCTGTGCGCATCTGGATTTCAAAACGAATTTCATTGAGCTCAGGGCATTCCGGATCTTCAAATAGCGTTTTCGGGATAGTGCATATAAAATGCAACGAGTTATAGCCAAAGCTATCGAGCTCGTGCATTTTACGCTTGTCAACGCTGTTCTTCCAGTCAATTTCAAATAAACTCTCTACGAGTGCCGCAATTTTATCCACATCATCATTGTAGAACGCAATCACGCGGGCACCCAAAATATCGGTCAAATCAGTCAGAGATTTGTACTTGCCATTTTTACGTTCAAGTTTTTCGGCAAGGCTTGCTTCGGCCTTGATTCGCGCTTCAACAGCAGTCACATAAATGTTATTCTCTGCCACTTTTTTCTTGAGCAAGTCGCAAACAAAATCTCTCAACCGTTCATAAATCGGCATCTTTTCGCGATAATCCTCAAGGATCATCGTTTCAGCAGGATTCAACCCATATTTTTCAACAGAGTCTTCGCTCATTATTTTCTACCGCCAAATATCTTTTCAATCAAATCCGTAAATTCTGCATACGCGAAAGTTCCTTCAAGTTCTTTCAACGATGCAGCCAAACCGCGATAATGCCATTCGTGTTCCTTAATATCGGTCACGTGGAAAATCTTCCAGAGTTCATCGCCTTTTTGGACAAAATCACGATAAATGATTCTTGCATTGCTGAGCTTATCACCCATCGCCACAATCTTTGCATCGCGACTGGCCCCTGCCAAGCGATCAATCGCCGCCTGCTTACGAGAATGCCAAGAATCCGATTCGCTCACGCCTTCCATGAACACATCCGATTCTTCTTCCACAAGTTTCGCCACGCGCGACCCAAACTCGCGACTGATATCATCCAACGTAACAGACGTATCTTCAACGGTATCGTGCAATGCGGCAGCCGCCATCAAATCCTGGTCATCAGTCATGGTCGCTACAATTTCCACAGCCTCCATCGGGTGGACAATGTACGGGAAACCTTTCCCGCGGCGCCCCGTACCGGCATGCGCCTTGACCGCAAAAACAATCGCCTTGTCGAGAACAGAAGTATCCATTTTTAGTCCTCCAAGAAATACTGGACATTGGTCACTACGCGCACGTTCTTGATAAACGGCGTATTCTCATCACGGTCGCTAATGGAGAACTGGCCCTGCGTAGCCGTCTTGATTTTACCGAGCTTGCTTTCGGAATCCGTCGCAAACTTTTCAGCAGCGGCACGGGCATTCTTGTTCGCTTCGTCAATCATCGTGGGCTTGATCTCGTTCAAGCCATTGAAACTGTAAATTTTACGGTAGCGGTAATCATCACCAGCAAAAGCAATACCTTGTTTTAAAAGGTCGCCTTGCTTGCCCATGATTTCACGGACGCGGTCCACATTCTTCGATGCAACGGTCGTTACCACGGTTGCAATGTAACGGAACGGACGGCGGTTATCGCCATAGCGTTCACCCTGAGCATCTTCGATTTCCGGAGCAGACCAGCTGATTTCTGCAGCGTCCACACCGTTTTCGCGCAAGAACTTCGCAAGCGTCGCATTCTTCGTCTGCACAGCATCGTGAATCAACGAAAGGTCATTACCGACTTCTTTGTACACAATCGGCCAAATCACAAAATCCGCCTTGACCTCGCGTTCCGAGAGCCCACGGACTGACACAACACGGTCGCGATCTTTCGTATGAATCATAGCGCAATAGAGGAACGCGCCAAGTCCGAGAATAGCAATAGCCAACAACAAAGCTTCTTTAACTCTAGACATATATTTCTCCTTCGCCGCAAAACACCCACGGCTATAAGTTTAATATACAATCTTTAAGCGCCGTGACTTCCCGCTTTTTCTATATTTTCCCCCGTAACAAAAACCCGCGTGTGCGGAAAGGATAATCTATGTCTAAACTGACTGATTCTAAGGAATGGAAGGCCCTCGAGGCCCATGCCGAAGTCGCCAAGACTTGGCAGATGAAGGAACTCTTCGCGAAGGACCCGACTCGCGCCGACAAGTTCAGCGCCGAAGCCTGCGGACTCTTCCTCGACTACTCCAAGAACATCATCACCGACGAAACCATGGCAAAGCTCCAGGACCTCCTGAAGTCTGCCAATTTCGAAGACATGCGCGCCAAGTACTTTGCTGGCGAAAAGATTAACACCACCGAAAAGCGCGCCGTGCTCCACACCGCACTCCGCTACAAGGGCAACGATCCGATTTGCGTCGATGGCAAGGATGTCATGCCTGAAGTTCGCGCCGTGCTCAAGCACATGGAAGACTTCACTCACCTCGTCCGTAGCGGCAAGTGGAAAGGCCAGAGCGGCAAGTCCATCAAGTACGTTGTGAACATCGGTATCGGCGGTTCCGACCTCGGTCCGGTGATGGTCACCGAAGCTCTCAAGCCGTATGCAGAAAAGCCGATCGCAGGCGAAACTTCTCCGGAAGTCTACTTTGTTTCTAACATCGACGGCACCCACATGGCCGAAACCCTCAAGAAGGTGAACATCGAAGAAACGCTCTTCATCGTTGCTTCCAAGACGTTCACGACTCTTGAAACCATGACGAACGCCGAAACCGCAAAGGCTGCCGTCCTCAAGGCATTCAACGGCGACAAGTCCGCTATCGCAAAGCACTTCGTCGCACTCTCCACCAACACCGAAGCTGTTTCTGAATTCGGCATCGACACTGCAAACATGTTCGAATTCTGGAACTGGGTTGGCGGCCGCTATTCTCTGTGGTCTGCAATCGGTCTCTCCATCGCTCTCCGCATCGGCTTCGAAAACTACATGAAGCTCCACCAGGGCGCATACGAAATGGATCAGCATTTCAAGACCGCTCCGGCCGACAAGAACCTCCCGGTCATCCTCGCCCTCATCGGCGTTTGGTACAACAACTTCTTTGGCGCATCCAGCTACGCCATGCTCCCATACGACCAGTACCTCCACCGCCTCGCTGCCTACTTCCAGCAGGCCGACATGGAATCCAACGGCAAGACCGTTGACCGCGATTCCAAGCGCGTGAACTACCAGACGGGTCCGATCCTCTGGGGCGAACCAGGTACGAACGGCCAGCACGCCTTCTACCAGCTCATCCACCAGGGCACCAAGATGATTCCGTGCGACTTCATCGCCCCGGCAAACAGCCACAACAAGATTGGCGATCACCACCAGAAGTTGCTCTCCAACTTCTTCGCTCAGCCGGAAGCTTTGATGAACGGCAAGACTCTCGCCCAGGCCCAGGAAGAACTCCGCGCCGCCGGCAAGTCCGAAGAAGAAATCGCATTCCTCGCTCCGCACAAGGTATTCGAAGGCAACAAGCCGACGAACTCCATCATGATGGACTACGTGAGCCCGGAACGCCTTGGCGCTCTCATCGCCATGTACGAACACAAGATCTTCACGCAGGGCGTTATCTGGAACATCAACAGCTACGACCAGTGGGGTGTTGAACTCGGCAAGCAGCTCGCCAAGAAGATCCTCCCGGAACTTGCAAAGGCCGATGCCGAACTTCACCACGACAGCTCCACTAACGGACTGATCAAGTGGTATAAGGCCCACCAGGCTTAATCGCTTGTCATCCCGGACTCCGTTCCGGGATCGCCATTGCCAAACGCAATTAAAAAAGTCGCAGCACTCCGCTGCGGCTTTTTTGTATATCCCCAAAACCTCCATCAATTCTAAAAAAAATGAATTAACGTAACTTTTTTTACACATTTGTCCTTTTCTTATATTATTTTTCAAGAACACATTAAACTTCAAAAAAAGGTTGTAGGGATGTCAAACACGTTTGTGGGTCAACTAGACGGTGCAAATTTCATGCTTTCTCCAAACGAGGACATGAAAGAAGGTTTATTTAAACAATACGAAAGAGTCATCGTAAAAAGCATTATCACTTCTTTTGGTCTAGATTTTTTGATTTCCGACAGGAACGGCGGAGACGTCGATACCATACACAATATCCGCAACAATCCCAACGATTACAAAAGCGAACGCAACAAGCAAAACTATGAGAACCGCGGGGCATACAATTCCAACGAATACCACGGAAATTCTCAATACATAGAAACTAACAGATATTATAGCAATCAAAAGAAAAACAGCAATCTCTACGACTCCTACACAAACAAAAAGATTGCCCCCAATGAAAAAATGGACTTGGACCACGTTGTTTCCGCCAAGGAAATCCATGACGATCCAGGCCGCGTGTTATCAGGCCTCTCCGGAGTAGAACTAGCCAACAGTCCCGAAAATCTCAAGCCAACAAATCCGCATACAAACCGCCAAAAGAAAGCGGACACAATGGAAGATTACCTTGAAAAGCATGGTGACGAATACACCGATAAAGAAAAAGCCCGGATGAGAGAAACCGACAAAAAGGCAAGATCTTCCATAGAAGCAAAGATTAACAAAGCTTATTATACAAGCCCCGCATTTTGGCAAGATTCAGCTATTGCAGCCGGCAAAGTCGGTTTGAAAATGGGTTTAAGACAAGCTCTCGGATTTGTCTTTGTCGAAATATGGTTTGCCATCAAAGAGGAATTCGAAAAAGTAAACTCTGTCTTAAGTATGGATGCCAGCGAATTTTTCAATTCATTGGGCAACGCCGTCAAAAGAGGCATTGAGAACTGCAAGAAAAAATACAAGCAGCTTCTTGAATCATTCAAGGACGGAGCTTTAGCCGGCATATTATCAAGTTTAACAACCACATTGTGCAACATATTCTTCACGACAGGCAAGAACATCGTTCGCATCATTCGACAGGCTTGGACCTCTATTGTCGAAGCACTTAAAATACTCTTTATTAATCCAGATCAGCTTCCCTTTGGCGATCGCATGCTCGCCTTTACCAAAGTCATTGCAACAGGAGCAAGCGTTGTCATTGGCGTTCTGATCAACGAAGCGGTAGCCTCAACAGCATTGGGCCAGATTCCCGTTGTCGGCGAAGTTGTTTCCGTATTCTGTGGCGCATTTGTAACCGGTATAATGAGTTGTACTTTACTCTATATTTTGGACACAAACCCACTCGTAAAAAAACTTGTCACCATGTTGAATTCGTTTAAATCGACATACGACATTTACATGGAGCGTTTAAGAGAAGAAGTTGCACTTCTTGAAGAATACGCGGCAAAATTGATGGAAATTGACCTGGACTCTTTCAAAAAAGAAGTCAAGGCTTTCTCTTCCATTTCAGAAGAGATCAGTTCTGCCCCAAACGAACTCGCGCTAAATAACATTTTGGAAAACGCCTATAAAAAGATGGGATTCCAAAAGCCATGGGAAAAAGCGGGTTTCAACTCTCTTGACGATTTCATGGACGACATGGACGCTAAATTAATTTTCAATTAAACACCTCTATACAAGAAGGAGATTATCATGCCTATACCTCTTATTTTTGGAATCGGAGCCGCAGTAGCAGCAGCAGCAGGAATTGGAGCCGGAGTCAAAGGCGGAATGAAAATGAAAGAAGCCAGCGATTCAATAAAGGCTGCCGAAGCTAGAAACCAAAGGAATATCGATCTGCTAAAGCAACGTCAGGAAGCAACACAACAATCGTTGGAAAGTCTAGGACGTTCAGAAAAAGAAATTGAAAGAAGTTTCGGCGAATTCGTAAACGTTTTTGAAAAAATCAAGAACCCGCCCGAATTCAATGAAATTAAAAAGGAAAATTTCAAATTTCCAGAATGTGACCTGTCCAAGTTAAAAGACACTTCAGTTGCTGCGGAAGCATTTATCGGAAGTGCAAGCGGAATTGGTGCCGGCATTGCTAGCGGAGCTGCCACCTCAACCGGAATATTCGCACTCATCGCAGCTGCAGGAGGCACAACAGCAGGCGGAACTGCAATTGCAGGGCTATCTGGAGCCGCAGCAACAAACGCAACCTTAGCTTGGATTGGCGGAGGCAGTTTAGCTGCTGGAGGCGGCGGCATGGCCTTAGGAACAGCGCTCTTAACAGGAGCAACTGCGGGCATCGGCCTTCTTGCAGCGGGGATTGCATTTAGCGTAACCGGTTCTAAGCTTGAAGAAAAAGCAAATAACGTCATCAAGCAAGTTGATGAAGCCGAAAAGCAAATAAATAAAATCATCTATTTCTTGCAGGACCTAAAGGGTACCGCCATAGAATACCGACAAACACTACTTCACGTAGACGCAAATTACGAAGAGCACCTGAGACGTCTAAAATTGCTTGTCATCGACAATCAAAAATGCGATTACAAACTTTACACAAGCGATGAAAAACTCTTGTTAAAAAACACTATTTTGCTTGTCGGTCTCCTGTATGAAATGTGCAAAGTCAAACTCGTCATTCCAGGCAATTCCAACGATGATATTGGCACGGTTAATAATTCTGAAGTCTGGGAAAAGAAAACCAAGGCTAACGAATTAATAAATTCGCTCTAAAGAATGACTTTCAAATGTGACTGTTGTGGTCTATGCTGCCGTTCCCTGAAAAAGGTTCCCGCCCTGGCGAACTTTGACAGGGGGGACGGCGTTTGCATTCACTTAAGAGACGACAATCTTTGTTCCATATACGAACATCGTCCCGAAATCTGCAACGTAGACTTAATGTACGAAAAGTACTATTCTTCAATTTACACAAAAGAAGAATACTACAAGCTAAACGAAAAGCAATGTGAAAAAATTAAAAGCTGGTTTTAAACCAGCTTTTTCTATATCGAAATGCCCTTTTCTTTGAGCACAGCCATCACCTCATCATACGGGAGCGGTTTCGAATAATAATAGCCCTGCACGCGGTCGCATCCAATTTCCTTCAAGAAATCCAGATGTTCCTTTATTTCCACGCCTTCCGAAAGCGTTCCAATATGCAATAGTTTAGCCATTTCCACAATGGCGCGGATAATTACCTTGGACTTTTCCGTGAAATTCCGCAAGAACATCATGTCGATTTTCAAAAAGTCAAAGTCATAATCTTTCAACACGTTCAACGACGAGAAGCCCGAGCCAAAGTCATCCATCCAGACTTCAAAACCGTCTTTCTGGAAACGCGTCACCTGCTCACGGATATAGCCGTCCTCGTCTCCATCCAGCACCGATTCCGTAATCTCGATATGGATCATCTCATGCGGCACATTGTATTCTTTGGTCAGCCTCGAAAGTTCCTTATAAATGTCGCTCAGCTTAAAGTCCAGGCGCGAGAGGTTAAACGAAATTGGGACACACTTGTTCCCCAAATTCGTTTCCACACGGTATTTTTCGCAAATTTTCTTGAGCACGAACAAGTCCAGCTTCTGGATCAAGTGAGCGTCTTCTAAAACGCCGACAAAATCAAGCGGCGGCAAAAAGCCGTGCTCCGGGTCATCCCAACGGGCAAGCGCTTCAAAGCCACAAAGCTTGTTCGTATTGATATCCACGACGGGCTGATAAAAGACCTTGATGTATTCCTTTTCTACAGCCTCGTCAATGTGTGCAATCAAGTACATTTTCAAGCGTTCACGGGCGCCCATTTCATCGGCATAAACGGCGACATATTCATCGTAGACGCCCTTGGTCGTCGCTTCGGCAAGGCGAGCCCGCATAAAGCAACGTTCTACGTTTTCATTTTCAACACGCTGCACATACACGCCCGCCTTGAGCTCTAGCACACCTTGAGTCGAGAAGCTACGAATCTTGTCATGCGCTTCCTTGATTTTTGCCTTCATCCCGGCGGCATCACCTACAACGCGGAACGTATCGCACGACACATGCGTCACATAGCGCTCCCCGAACAGCGTCTTAAACGTATCCGCCATGAACTTCAGCGCACCGTCACCTTCTTCAAAGCCAAACCTCTCGTTAAAGGCCTTGAAATTCTCCAAATCAAAGGCGACAAACGCATAGCGTTTCCTCGGGTTCCTAAAGAGCAAGTCCTGCACGTAGTTCGAGAACAGAAGCGCATTCGGGAGCCCCGTCAACTTGTCATGGTTACGCGCAATTTCCGCCTGTTGCGTCAAGCGCACCGTCCTAAAAATAAGCTTCACCGCAATCGTAAGCGTAAGCCAGAAGAACCACGATACAAAGACAAGGTAATTCAAAAATTCAGGAGTTACCTCGATCATGCGCACGCACACATACATGGCGAGGTTCACTAGCATACTAAATAACGTGACAAAACCCAAGAACCCAAAGCGCGCAAAGATTTGCGTGTTACGGACAAATAAAAGTTCATTCCAAAGGAGTTTCCACCAAATGAAAATTGCAACCAAGTTTACCAGGGCTGCGCCAACCTGCGTCTTGCCCACCACCATGCCGAGGTAGCCCACGCCGACGGAGGCCGAAAGCATGAACAACGACGCAGACCAGTGAATCGAAAGCACCCTCCCAAAAACAAAAATGGCCACAGGAATCAAAATGACGCGGCTCATGTAGTCCACTATCACGTCGAGCAATAACGGAACCTCGCCCATCATGCACGTAAGCAAATGCATCATCCCGTGATAAATCCAGTCCGAATAAATCATGTAGGGGGTCAGCGAAAAAACGGCACCCCAAAAAAGTACATTCTTCAAGTTCTGTTTTTCAACAAGCGCAGCCAGCGTAAAAAGCAAAAAACCGCTCGCCAACAGCGACGGAAAAAAAAACACATGATTTGCGTAATCCAGAAAATTTATCATTGCTATACCCTAGAGTATCATAAATATAATGTATAACCCCATCCCGTGCAAGCAGATGGTGAAAAAACGCACATTTTAGGCGCTATACATTGGAATAAATACTAGGATTTACTTCACTTTACTAAAGTCAAGCCTGTCATCAACCGGAATCGGTTCATTTGTATTTTGGACATTGACATCAACCGGCGCGGGCGTTCCAAGGTCCGTCGGCGGAGCAGGCATTGTCGTCATTTGAACAGTCTGATCATCACGGCCATTCTTTCTCAGCTGCATTTCATCCGGATTGTTACCAACGCCGATTACAGCAGGGCAACCCCTCGGATTATCGCACGCACAACCTAAAACAAATAAAGAAAAGGCAATTAAAACAAATTTCATAACCTTTAATATATAAAAGAAGCCGCAAATAGACAATTAGTCAACGAAAATCGAGCATAACAAGCTAGGCAGTAAGGACAAAATTTTTAAATTTGGCGCGAAAATATTTTATTTGGGAGCAATGTATGAAATCCAAATTACTCTTAGCAACATCAATCTTCACACTTTCCATGCTCTACGGCTGCCTTGACGAGGTAAGCGAAGCAAGCGCCCCGGACTTGTCCGAACTCGCCTGCAAAACAGAACCGCTAGACGATGACAGCGGTCTCAAGGTTATCTGCGGCGGTGATTCCGTAGGTGTCGTTTTGAACGGCAAAGACGGTAAGGACGGGAAAGATGGCGAAGACGGAAAATCCGGCGCCGATGGTAAAAACGGTAAAGACGGAACAAACGGCAAAGACGGATTATCCTGCTACGTCACCGAAAACTCAGAAATCAACGGCTACGACGTGTTCTGCGGCGATGAAAAAATCGGTTCAATCGTGAACGGCAAGGATGGTGCCGACGGTAAAAATGGTGAAAACGGCGCCAACGGTAAGGATGGCGACAAGGGTGACGATGGTAAGGACGGCAAGGATGGTAAGGATGGAACTTCCTGCACGGTCGAAGTAAACGATGACATCAACGGCTACGACGTCGTTTGCGCAGGCAAGAAGGTCGGCGAACTCCGCAACGGCAAAGATGGTGAAAAGGGCGCTGACGGAACGAATGGCACCAACGGCAAGGACGGTAAGGATGGAACTTCCTGCACGGTCGAAGTAAACGATGACATCAACGGCTACGACGTCGTTTGCGCAGGCAAGAAGGTTGGCGAACTCCGCAACGGTAAGGACGGAGAAAAAGGTGCAGACGGTACGAACGGTATCGACGGTAAGGACGGTAACGATGGTTCTTCCTGCACCGTCGAAGTAAACGATGACATCAACGGTTTCGACGTCGTTTGCGCAGGCAAGAAGGTCGGCGAACTCCGAAACGGTAAGGACGGAGAAAAGGGCGCTGACGGTACGAACGGCACCAACGGCAAGGATGGAACTTCTTGCACGGTCGAAGTAAACGATGACATCCATGGTTACGATGTCATCTGCGCGGGCAAGAAGGTCGGTGAACTCCGCAACGGCAAGGATGGTGAAAAGGGCGCTGACGGTACGAACGGCACCAATGGTAAGGACGGTAAGGACGGAACATCTTGCACGGTCAAAGAGAACAAGGATATCGACGGTTACGAAGTATTCTGCGGCGACGAAAAGGTCGGCGAACTCCACAACGGTAAAGACGGCAAAGACGGCAAAGATGGTAAAGACGGTAACGACGGTACATCCTGCTCTGTCGTAAAGAACGAAAAGGTCAATGGATACGAAGTTTACTGCGGTACCGAATTCATAGGATACCTCATGAACGGAAAGGATGGCGCTGATGGCAAGGACGGTAAGGATGGAACTTCTTGCACGGTCGAAGTAAACGATGACATCGATGGTTACGATGTCATCTGTGCGGGCAAGAAGGTCGGTGAACTCCGCAACGGTAAGGACGCAGTCCTTCCTTCCTCCAGCAGCATCGCTTCTTCAAGCAGTGCAGCACCTTCTAGCAGCAGCAAGGTTTCCTCTAGCAGCGCAACACCTTCTAGCAGTAGCGTAGCATCCTCCAGCAGCGAAGCCATTTCTAGCAGCAGTGAAATTTCCTCTAGTAGCGAAACCCCGTCCAGCTCCAGCGTCGAACAACTCAGTGAAAAGTGTAAAACTCTCCGCGCCACAACAGATGTATTCAACTCACTCTACGACGTTCTCGGCTGCACCCGCTCCGACGAAAAAGTCGCCATCATCCTGCGCCACGCCCAACGCGACATTCACAAATACGGCGATGACGACGGCCTCATCGAAGTCGGCAGACAGCAAGCAAAACAAGTCGGCGAGAAACTAAAGGATCTCAACCTCGACGATTTCTATTATATGTACACGAACGTCAAGCGCACCGCAGAAACCGCACAAATCATCGCCATTAACAAAGGCGAAAACGTTTCGACAGACATCAACGACTGGCACAAGCATAGCATCGCAAACCTTACCGAAATCAACCAGAACCTGAAGGAATCTTGGTATGTCAAGCCGGGCCAGAGCGCAGGCAACTGCAAAGGTGGCGCGAGCTGGGGCTGGAGTTCTTACTCCAAAATCGCCTATCAAGAATACGACGACGACAACAACCGTCAAAACTGCGAAAACGCATTCTACCCCATCGACACAAGAATTGAAGCATTCATCGAAAACTACTTTACATACGAACAAATGCACAAGTACACTTTAGCCATTTCGCACGACCAATACCTCGTGCCATTCGTCGTTACAATCAGCAACAAAAAAATCCACGACGACGTTAAAAATTCCAAATACGATCTCCGCTTCCACAAGCACGATCGCGACATTAACTGGAATCCAGATTTTAACTACTGGATTAACTACCTCACCGGCGTAGTACTCATCATAGACGCCGACAACAGCGTTATAAAGCTCCCCGTCAAAGCACTAGACGACGGATTCCTGCGCAAATACGAAAATCCATAACACATAAGTTTCAAAGCCCCCGCCCGGGGGCTTTTTTCGTAAGTACAAAAACAAAAAACAACGCCCCACAAGGCGTTGTTTTTCAATGTCAAAAAAGGAGATTTTCGCCTTTACGGCAGTTGCGCTTTTCAAGCGCACTGCCCGGCGGCTCGGTCATGGGCTTTCGAGCAAGCTCGACGCCCGCGACGCTCGCCTTTACGGCACTTCCACAGAATCCAAAATCTTCTGCACGACAGTTTCGGCAGTGACTTCTTCCGCTTCAGCTTCGTAGCTCAGGATCACGCGGTGACGCAGCACTTCCATCGCGACAGCCTTCACATCTTCCGGCGTCACATAAGCGCGGCCCTGGATAAACGCATGAGCCTTCGAAGCTTGGGCAAGACCGATAGAAGCACGCGGAGAAGCGCCCACTTCCACAAAGCCCACCAAGTCGCTACGCTTGATGCTACCCGGATCACGCGTTGCCAAGACCAGGTTCACGATGTATTCGCGCACGCGTTCGTCCACATAAACCTGCTTCACAAGCTCGCGAGCCTTCAAGATATCTTCCTTCGTCGCGACCGCATTCGGCTGACGCAGCCCTGCACCCGAGACAGCATCGAGAATCTTCATTTCGTCAGCCTTGTTCGGGTAGCTCACCTTCACCTTCAAGAGGAAACGGTCTACCTGAGCTTCCGGCAGCGGATACGTACCTTCCTGTTCAATCGGGTTCTGCGTGGCAAGCACCAAGAATGGTTCGTCAAGCTTGAACGTTTCGTCGCCAATCGTGATGTGGCGTTCCTGCATGGCTTCGAGCAAAGCGCTCTGCACCTTTGACGGAGCACGGTTAATTTCATCAGCAAGCACAAGGTTCGTGAAGAGCGGACCCTTGCGCGTTTCGAACTTTGCTTCTCGGGCGTTATAAATCGTCGTACCGAGCAAGTCTGCCGGCAGCAAATCAGGAGTAAACTGGATGCGCTTGAAGTCGAGCGAAACAGCATCGGCAAAAGCCTTCACCGCAGTCGTCTTGGCAAGGCCCGGGAGGCCTTCCAAAAGCACGTGGCCATCTGCCAAAATACCCGTCAGAATGCTTTCAACCATTGCCTTCTGACCAATCACCGTATCTTCAACTTCACGCAGCAAGTTCATGCAAAAAGAACTCTGCTGCTTCACCTTTTCCGAAAGTTCCTGAATATCCATTTATTTTACCTCTAAGTTTTCCACGCATTAAGATACTAAAATCTTTCAAAAAAAACAAATGATTCTAGTAAACCGTAGGGAGTAAGAAGGGGGAAGCCTCCCCCTGATTGCAGCCTTGCCCTATTGTCATGCCCGCCACCGAGCGGGCACCTCCTTCTAGGGCAAGTTTTCCATCACCCCTTCGCCTAAGGGGCACTGCCCCCTAACACCCCCATCATCTACCATCCAAAGAAACTTAAGGACAAAGAATATCGATCTACATCGGAAATTTTTTCATGCTTTTGAGGATTGCCTCTATAATCTTTGCGCTTATATGTCAAATCTCTCCCATAGCGGAATTCAAGACTCACCCTTGTGACATAATATGGAATAAAAGAGATATACGCACCACATCCAATTTCATCATAAAAAATAGGAGCCGACAGACCTACATTAAGCATCGATGAGGATTCTTCCACAACCATCGCTTCACGGCCATTTCTGGATAAATGTTGCGTCAAGCCAAATCGGAAATTGTCTCCCATAGGCAACTGTTCAATAATGGACACACCTCCACCCCACTGAAAATACTTGTGTTCCACCTTTTCCAATTGCCACAACCACAAATTACTCCAACCCATTACACCGAAATAATCTGATACAAAACCTGCTTGCACATAGGGAGTCACATAATCAAGTCCAAATCCATACTTAAAATGCCCTATATTCTTTTGTAGCGAAAATTGAAAATCAACCGGCCATTCTTCACCAGTATAGTAATGATATTTATCATACCATTCTTTAGAATGTTCTAACTTTTTAATATTATCTGCAACGTGCTCACCAACAAGAGCCAAATCTCCCCAAATTGCAGAAACCGAAAAATCTTTCACAAAAGAATCTTCACTCTTTTCCATAAACGTCGCTGCTGATGGCGGATGAATAATAGCAACGCTACACCCCGCAAGCATCACCGCCACAAGCAAAACAAGTAAATGAGCCAACCTATTCATACTAAAAAAATCACCTGCTAATAAAACTGACTATTAAAGAATACCTATTAATATCGCGTACAACATCTCCATCGCCAGACTTCGATTCTACATATTTATACGTCAAATCTCTTCCGTATCGAAATTCTATTCCCACCCTAGTCTTTCCAAAAGGAATAAAAGATACATACGCCCCACCTCCGATTTCGTCATAAAAAACTGGTGCAGCCCTATCAAAATCACGTGGCCATGCACCACTATATTGAGTAATGATACCTTCTCGGGCATTTCGCGATAAATGTTGAGTCAAGCCGATTCGAAAATTATCCCCAATCGGCAACAGTTCTATCAGCGAAATTCCTCCACCCCACTGAAAATATGCGTGCTCCACTTTTTCCAATTGCCATAAACACAAATTACTCCATCCCATCACGCCCAAATAATCCGAAACAAAACCTGCTTGAACATAAGGAGTCGCAAAATCAATTCCAAAACCATACTTGAAATATCCAATATTTCTTTGAAGGGAACCTTGAAATTGGACCAACCACTCCATATCTACGTAATACCAATCTTCTTTCCACCTTTCCGAACGCTCGACTTCTTTCACTCCTTCAGCAACATATAGCCCATTCTTCTTATTTAAATTTTCTCCCCAATATGCAGAAAACGAAACATTCGTAAGAAAAGCATCTTCGCTCTTTTCCATAAACGCCGCAGCAGATGGCGGATGAATAATGGCAACGCTGCACCCCGTAAGCACCGCCACCACAATCAAAACAAGTAAACAAGCCAACCGATTCATCACGTATAAAATAGCTTTAATTCAAAAAGTTTCAACGTAATCCATCGTCAAATTTCAACCTCCCATCAGGCGAATTAAACAAGAAGGCGATTCCGCATACTTCGACTACGCTCAGCACAGGTTCCAGCCGGAACGACATTTGAGAAGGGCATGACAAAACGCCCTCTGGAGAAACGAATTTGGCAAGCGGTGATTGCCAAATTGGGCAAGCAGTGATTGCCCAATCTGAAAAATATCATTTTCCCAGCGCCGGGAAAATGATATTACTTTTTCTTTTTTTGAAATTTCAAAAGAGACCCATCAGTCCTTTTCAAACGACGCGCCACCTTCTTAACATCTTCACTTGCAGGCAAATTTTCGGGAACAATACCACAATCAAGAAGCATTTTGCGGACAGCGCGATTGTTATCCACATGTTCCTTCTCAATTTTCTTTTGTCCAAAAAGATTTTTTGTTTGTGTTTTGACAGAAGTCATTTCCGCAGCAAGATCCTTAGCCTTGAAACTTACCGTAGGCAAAAAATCTGCCAGCGGGCGACTCGCAGGAACATTATACTTACGCTTTAAAAGATTCGTATCAATGTTGAACAACGCCTGATCGCCCTTGGAACGGATAACGGCAAAACCCTTGCTATCTATGCCTCGTTCAAACAATACTCCCGATAGGACCTTTTCGGTATGCGCAAGTTTCTCCCTCGCCTGCACACGTTCCAATTCATGAATACGGTCTTCAACAATTTCTGCCACACGAGTCTGCACAGCAAAGTAATTCTGCGCAAAAGAAATTTCCGGCTTGCGAGAATCACCATTTTGAGCAATCAAATAACAAGCGTAGCGAGTAAGCATATAGTCATCAACTTCACGTACTGCCCCCTTTGCAAGATGGATCATTTTCCCGGCGCCGGGAAAATGATCATCTACAATTTCGCCTGCATTTTTACAGGCTTCCTTCGCCTTTTCAATAGCATTACTAAAACGCTCCCATTTAGTATATCCAAGTAACATACTCAAGTCACGAGCACTCCAACATTCCACCCCTTGGTATTCGCAAGCAATAGCTTGGAACTTTTCGAACAGAGTCTTGATTTCTTCGGACTTCATTATAGCCTCCATGTAATCGTATTATACGACGCCGTTTTTGCGGCAAGTTTATGATTAGAGGCGTTCCTGCAAAATCAAATTATGACTAAAGCAAAAACGCACCTCGCCTTTGTATAGCGAGATGCGCAGTCATTAATGTATCTATATATTAAAAAGTTGGCAAGGGGTTCATAAAAATTTTACATAGCCCAACAAAAAACTACCACCCTTGAAAATCAATCATAAACGTATACCGGTTGAAATCGCTTATAATGTTACCGTCAATTTCTTTTTCATCAAAACGATAATACGTTAGATCTCTTCCGAGCCGAAATTCAATACCAACATTTGTTCCTGTTCCAACACCAAATGAAACATATGCACCTCCACCAATTTCATCGTAGAATATAGGCGTGGGTGTAGGAATGCTGAAGCTCAAGTCATATATACCATGAGCTATATTTTCACGACCATTTCTTGATAAATGTTGCGTCAAACCAATGCGAACGCCATTCCCTATCGGCAACTGTTCAATAACAGACACACCGCCCGCCCACTGAAAATACTTGTGTTCTACTTTTTCAAATTGCCACAAGCAAAGATTGCTCCAACCCATCACGCCAAAATAATCCGAAACAAACCCCACCTGTATATAAGGTGATAATAAATCAAATCCAAAACCGTATTTAAAATATCCATAGCGTCGCTGAAACGAAACAGCAACTTCTACAGGAGATTCCTCTTCTCTATAGCTGTATTCTTCATTTACTTCTTTTTTCACATACTTTTTAGGAATAAAATCATAAGCCACACCCCCTACTGTAGCAGAAATTGAAGCATCGCGCACAAAGCCATCTCTATCATTTTCCATAAACGCCGAAGCAGAAGGTGGATGAACAAGCATTGTATTACACCCCGCAAGCATCACCGCCACAAGCAAAACAAGTAAATGAGCCAACCGATTCATCACGTATAAAATAGCTTTAATTCAAAAAGTTTCAACGTAATCTATCAGCAAATTTCAACCACCCATCAGACGATTCATACAAGAAGGCGATTCCGCATACTTCGACTACGCTCAGCACAGGCTCCAGCCGGAACGACATTTGAGAATGGTCATATTTTTTTGTATATTCTTACATAGTAGCAGCAATTAATCCCGCTGACACCGAGAAATTGACGCCGTTGGCGTCCGTATCATAGTCTCGGTCATAGTTTCAAGCATGCTTGAAACTATGACTCTCGACTCAGCACTATTCAGGGCGGGAAGTTCAACTATCTGCTTGAGGTCGTCTTCCTTCGCGAAATCGACAACATCGCGAATAAAGACAGTTGCCCTGTGGGGAACCGGCCCCATGGCTATCAACGTAGAGCACCCCCATATTTTGTGGGATCATCAATCTGTCATTAACAGGTTTGTGAACCGGTGTTCTGCGCACTACATGCATATCTCCCGTTTGCGAACCGCAAAAAACAGGAGCATATCATGGCTAAAAATATCGATTTCAACGGACTCTGTAACGCTATCGCGCAAATCGACGAAGCTTTCGTCGAAAACACCGCCAAGGCAATCAACAAGAACGTGACCGCCCGCAACTGGCTTACCGGCTACTACATTGTGCATTACGAGCAGAACGGCAACGACAGGGCAACGTACGGAGCTAAAACGCTCCAAAAACTAGCGGAACGCCTGAACAAGAAATCTCTTTCTTACAGGAACTTGAAGCTTTATCGTCAATTCTACATAGAATTCAAAAATTTGGCGCGTCCGGTTCTTGAATTCACGGCTTCAGAATTCGGCTCAAACAGGCTACTAACAGCCGATTTGGGGGCCAATCTGGAAGCATTGCCCCCTATGGATTCAGATTTGGCAAACGGCGTTTGCCAAATTGGGCAAACACTGTTTGCCCAATCTGAAAAAATCGAAATTCCGCCCGAAAAGCTTTTCGACCACCTATCATATTCACATTTCCTACTCATTATGGGTGTCGAAAATCCACTGGGACGAGTTTTTTATGAACTGGAAACAATGAAGGGAGTCTGGTCTTTTCGTGAACTCAAGCGCCAAATCGACTCCAACTATTTCGAGCGCACAGCCCTGAGCAAGAACCCTGCAAAAATGAGCGCAATCGTCCAGTCCCGTATTGCCCAGACAGGACATTCCCCGACCTTAAAAGATTTGGTCAAGAGCCCGTATGTTTACGAATTTATCGGTATCAACAACAAAGATGTTGTCGAAGAATCCGATTTGGAAAACGCATTGATGAACCATCTTGAAGAGTTCCTGTTGGAACTGGGCAATGGATTTTGTTTCGAGACGCGTCAAAAGCGCATTCTCGTTGATGACGACTACTTTTTCTGCGACCTAGTCTTTTACCATAGGATTCTCAAATGCCATGTGTTAATTGACTTGAAAGCCACAAAAATCAAGTACGACGACATTGCTCAAATGAACCTGTACCTCGCCTATTACCGAAAGAATGTAATGGAAAAGGGAGACAATCCCCCTGTAGGAATTTTAATGTGTACAAAGGCTGGCAAGGAACTTGTGGAATACGCAACAGCGGGAATCGAGGAATCACTCTTTGTACAAAAATACAAGCTGAGTCTCCCTGCCAAAGATGAACTGACCCGATGGCTCAAAAAAGAAGTCAACGATAATCGCGACACTTCAAAATAAAAACCGACCATTTTCCCCACTCGGGAAAATGGTACTACTTTTTCTTTTTTGCAGCAGGCAATTCTGGGAGCATGGCGTCAAGCAAGCGCACGAGCAAGCTGTTGTCTGCAATTTGCTCTGCGGCAACGCGCAACATCGGTTTTGCGCCATCGTAGGGCAACTGCAATTTTGCATCCAGAAGCATCGCCTTTGCAGCGGCCACAGGCTTCACAAGCAAGCGATCATCGTAAATCCCGCCGAAAATTTTTCCGTCAGCGTAAAGGATATACTCGCCCATCATCTTGCGGGTCGTCACGCGCAGCTCACCCTTGAACTGCGCCAAGACGTAATCACGGAACTTTTTAGAACTCGGCATTTTTATTCTTCACCAAATTAACGATACAGTCACTAAATTCACCAGCATTACCAATATGGTAGCTATCCGCACCATAATACAAAAGTGAGTCCTTGCTATTATAGGTGGAACTAAGATCCATCAAATTAGCGTTTTCAGCCTTGCAAATTTCCGGTGTCATTTTGGAATCGGACATATAATCCAAAACGCAAACTCCATTGTCAGATTTCAAAGTTGCACCGACTTCTACATAACTACCACCATTATACTGCAAACGCTTCGCCTTGGTAAACTCGACCTCAAAATTCTGCCCACTGATCACAAATGAAATATGCGTTTTATCTCTATTGTTAATAACAACATTCTTTTTTTGCACATATGCATCAAAGCTTTCACTTTCCCAGAATGCAGACCCTGGGGAAATTATATTTCCTGAAACGCCGACACCCTCATTTGTATAAATAATTAAATAAAAGATTTTTTCCATAAACGAAGACCCCGTATAATCATCATATTCATCTTCTGTCGGGGCATTTATGTCTACCGCATTTCCTTTCAAATCAATCACTGACGCAAAAAGAGTATCCTGCGTAAAATCAAAGTATGTGATTGTATTTTTTAGCCAGCCGTTCAGTTCGCTTGCATCACGGCAATCAAGAGAATTGCTTTCTTGAACATACTTACAGTTTATCATTTTCCATTTGTTCTTAATCTGTCCATTTTTACCACCAACAAATATTTGACCATACGTTCTAACATCTTCATCGCTATAGAAAATAACAAGCGTATCGCCTCTGAAATCATACACCCTATCAATATGTTGTGTATCCACCATCGTCACGAATTCGTATTTGTCATCATCAACTTTGCAAACATCATAACTGTGTACTTCATAAGTCGAAAACTTCCGATTTACCTCATCCAAAACCAACGGGTACTTAATCCCCACAAAATTTTCCCTTGAATTATCTGCCACCGGATTAGACTCGCCACCTTCACTACAGGCAAGCATCAAAGAACAAAAAAGCAGACTAGCAAGACTTAAGAATTTCATGAAAGGCTCCTTCCAAATCGTTTATTGCAAATAATACAAATTTTAGGATAAAGTCAACCGGCAAGCCGCGTTTTTACAATTTCTTTTTCAGCATCTCCGCACAGGGCTTTTCTACAAGTTCATGCAACGCTACAGCGATGACCGTACAAAGCGAAACCGACAACGTAATTTGCAACACATTATTTTGAATACCGCACACTGCAAACAGCCAATTTTCGATTTCGGTATTGAATGTTTGCGCCAAGAAAAACGCATAGCTTGCCGCACTCGCATAACGCAACACCGCAGAACCCAGCAATCTCGGCGACTTGAGCCCCGTTAGCGTTATAATCATAAAGGCAAACAGCGGAATTACAATCCAGTCGTAAAGCATGTAGTTACCCACGAAAACATTCAGCCGAACCGCAACTGAAATTCCAGCCACCAAAAGCACCGCCTCAGCGACAAAGACTTTCCAAGTCGCAAGAATTTTCGCGATTCCCGCGCGAATCGGCAAAGAGCACAAAAGCACACCGATGAAAAATTCCAGCCCGCGGAAAAACGGATTGGAATAAATCGAGTCCGTCTTGAACGTATGCACAACAAGCGGAGACCAGAACAAAATCGCCGTGCAAATTGCAAGCACAATCCACTTCGCACGAGTCGACATCTGCTTTACGACTTCTTGCATCAGCGGGAAAGCCAAATACGCAAACAGCAAACAAGAGATAAACCAGGTCCCGCCATTATGGCTCACCGGAAACAGCGTCGAAAACACGCTTTGCAATCCCAAGACTTCAATCGGCAACAGCACCAGATTCTGGAACGCCGATTCTTGCCCCAAGGTCACGACATACAACGCAGCCACGATCAAATACAAGGGAAAAATCCCAAAAATGCGTTTCAGGTAAAAATTCTTGAGTGCATCATTCTTAAGGAGGTCGCGCTCTCGATAAGTGAGAAACAAGACAAATCCCGAAAGCATAAAGAACGCCGTCATGAACACAGCGCCCATCGAGACAAATCCCGTAAGCGCGCCAAAATCATTCCCATGATGAATATTGCAATGGAACAGCAGCACCATCACAGCCGCTACAACGCGAAATAAATCAAGCCCAGCCGCGCGGTGCTTCGCTTTTTCCTTATCAATAATCACTACTCGTCCTCTTCCAGCCCCATGAGCGTCATGGCAAGTTTCCAAGTTTCCTTGTTTTCAAAGCTGTCGCGATTACCACCACCATAACGGGCATGAGCAAATTCTTCAACGAGGTGCTCCCAGCCTTCTAACGCGCCTTCTTTCACAAGGTTATCAAGATTGATGGATGAAGCCTCAGATTCGCTAGCGCCAAAGCGCAATGCGGCATAACTTTTGCAGGCCCCTTCCAATTCCAAGAGCCATTCGCGGCTATCCGCAACGTTCACACGCTGTTTCAAGACCATCATGCGTTCACGAATTGCAGACAATGCACCGTTCCATTTGGCAAGCTCAGCTTTTGCCTTTGCACGCTTGCGCATGCGCCACAACGCCGCCAAAAGCACACAAACGCCTACCACACCGCCTGCAATAAACGGCATCGCATTGAACGGAGCATCGACACGTATAGGCACGCTATCGCTACGCAAATCGAGCGACTGCCCCGTCGGAGTCGGAATTTCAAAACGCATCGCAGGGATGTTCAAGTTTCCCGTATCCTGCATAACGAGCTTGTAGTTGAACGTAATCTGCGCCATTTCCTTGCCGTTCTTTACCGAGCGGCTAGATTCCTGCGACACGCCCAACTGCAAAATGCCCTTTGCATTTGCCGAACTCGTCGGCACCACGAGAATCGCGCTCCCGTTCACGCTCCACGAAACCGTCACCGGGAAGTTGATGGTATCGCCCACAGTCGCCGAAAGCGGCACACTCGTCGCATTCCCGGCACATTCAACATCACCCACATTTCCGGCGGTTATCGTAATCCCGAGCTGTTCAGCTGTCGGGAGTTGCATCATCGCAGCATTGGCATCTGCATCGCCACTAACGCTTGCACTATCCGGTTCCACCGTAAGAACATTCGTGGAACCCGCTGTCGGTACAGTGAGTAGCGAGTCTACACTTTCATGAGATTCTTTCGCCTTAGCCTCTTTAGCCTTGGCAGGCTTCGCAGTCTTAGAAATAGCGTTCTTCTTCATATCAAGGAATATACAAATATTACATAACAAAAAACTCCCGGAGGATTCCGGGAGTCATAGCAATTTATCAGATATTTATTACGGCATTGCAGCAGGGCGCAAGAACAAGCCGTTCAGCAAGCCAGAATACATTGTAAGCAAGATGTCGGCAAAGTAACTGCCGCCATTGTTCGAAGGCACTCTTGTATTCAAGCCGGTCGTGCAAGTATTAAACCATGCAGTATTGCCTGCGATACCCGTAGCGCACCATGCAGCGTACCACTGGCTCGACACAACCGTGTTCTTGGTATAGTCCTTGCCCAAAGAAAGATCCCATGAGTAGTTGACGGCCAAAGCCATGTCGTTCGGGTCATTTTTGGCCTTATCCTTGATAAAGTCGTTCAACTGCTTCAAGATTGCAGCTGCACGCGTATCCTGGTACCAGAAGTAATCCCAAGCAATTCGCCACGGGATACGAACAGATTCCTTGTTGAACGTATACCAGGTGTAGGTATTGGCATTCGTACCAGCAGCTCCGTTAGGCGGATTTGCAGCCGTTGCCGTAGCATCGCTCCAGTCCGGGAACACGCCGGTACCCTTGGACTGCACAAGCTGCATATAAGCGTACATGGCATCCAACACGCTCTTCCAGTCGTGCTGTGTGTCTACAGCGGCAAAGAGACGGAGTGCCACCGGAGAGAAGTAGCTCAAGTTGTAAACCGGTTTATCGCCCTTCCAAAAGTCTTCATCGCCCGAGTAAAGAAGCTTTGTCGTCGGATTGACTTCAGTATCCCAAATAGCGTTTATAAACGTCAATGCGTCCTGCAAGTACACCTGGATACCGGTTCTATAGTACATAAGAATCAAAGCCGTTGCAATATCTTCATCGGCATCCGTTGCACTGGAATTGTCCACAGGACTCCAGTCGAACGACGGCGTAATCCACGGCATGAGCTTTCTGTTATGATTTTCTCTCATAGCCCTTGTGTAGTTCCACAAGCGGACAAACGCATCATCATCGTTATTGAAGTAAGCAAGGAGCATGCCGTAGCCAATACCTTCCGACACCGTGCAAGCGCGGAATTTCATGGTCATAACGGTAGCATCCTCCACAGTGCAGAAATTCTTGTAATAACCGCTCTGATTCGACCAGATCACACGACCGGCCGGTACATAGGACGGCGTAAACACAATACTGAATTCACCTGCAAGCGACGGATAAACAGCCATTTCCGCTTCTTCGGTCGTGAAGTGAAAGCTCTTCCACAAGGCATAGTGGTTCACAGCGTAGTTGGCATTTGCCGTAGAGGCAAGAGCAGCATAATTCGAAGGAGTCGGAGTTGGGGATGCAGAGCTTGCCGGAGCAGAACTTGTCGGCACAGGGACAGCAGAGCTACTTACCGGAAGAGGAGTCACAGAAGAGCTCATCGGCAGCGGAATCACAGAAGAACTGCTCAGCGGGAACGGCTGTGCTGCAGAGCTTGTTGCCGGATTATTCTCCGGAGAAACCGGAGTGTCGTCGCCACCGCAGGCGCCCAGGAAAAAGGCCGAGCCTACAAAAGCAGGCAACAGGATTTTCTTGAAGATCATAAAAGCCTCTTTAAAAGATTGCCCCAAAATACGGGCTTGGTAAATGCCAAAGTAATATATATAAATATAGCTATTCGGGAAAACTTGAAAGAAAAAATCAAGTTTACCTGTGAGCACAAACACGAATGGTATTCATACAAGAAAAGGGCCGCTTGCGCGACCCTTCTCTAAAGTTTCGTTGAAATCCGAAATTACTTCAACACGATCTTGTTGGAGAAGTTGACGGACTTGCCAGCAACGCGAACCATGTAGACGCCTGCGTCGAGGTTAGCGAGGCTGAGTGCGCGAGAAGCGTCACCAGTTGCAACAACCTGACCCTGGAGGTTGAGAACTTCAGCAGTAGCGGCAGACTTGACGCCAGAGAAGCTGAGAGTACGGCCAGAGAGGATTGCCTTAACAGAGGAAGCTGCGCGGACAGACTTGATACCCGGAACAGCGTCGCAGGTAGCCGGGCAGGTGCCAGCGTTCGGACCGATAGCGCAGATGTTGAAGTCATAGTTACCAGTAGCGTTCTGGATCTTGAACTTCACAGCAACGAGCTTCTTAGCAGCTTCAGCGCCAGAAACCTTCGTGGCACCCTTGTACCAAGACGGCTGCTTAAAGTCAGTCCATGCGAGAACCTTAGAAGTACCAGCAGCGGACTTGTTAAGGTTTGCAGCCGGGTTAGCGTAACCGATTTCAGCGTCGAAGCTACCGAGGCCAAGTTCGAGAGTCGGAGCAGCAGCAGAAGAATAAGTAATGCAAACGCCGCCCCAAGCAGTAGCGTCACCCGGTTCCGGATCGCCGTTAGCGCCTTCGCCAACAACGTTAAAGCCGATACCGACGAACGGCTGATAGGTCAAAGTACCCTTATCGAGGATAGCAGTACCGCAAACACCACCGCAAGCGAGAACGACCGGGTCAAGAGCGTCAGCGGAGTAGTCGTTTCCAGGAGGAACCTTCCATTCAACGCGAGACTTACCACCATCACCACCGTCGGCGTAGCTGAACCAGTAACCAGCAGTCTGAGAACCGTTATCAAGACCAGTCATGACCTGCGGTTCGCCAGCAGAGCCAAGCCATGTATCGAAGACACCGTCATCGAGGCCAGCGAAAGCTGCAGAGCCAGCGAGGAGGGCTGTAGCCAAAGTGAGTTTCTTATTCATAATTCTCTCTCTTTTTTTAACTGTTGTTGCCCAATAAGGGCGATTTGGACAACAATATATTTTTTTTTCTCCAAAAATGCCATACCTACGAGCCTTTGAAAAAAAAATTTACATAATAGAGTAAAGTCCGGTTTTTACGAGCAAAATGGCGGGTTGGCGGGCGATAAGGTCACAAACAAACTTTAAACAGATTCTTTTCTGTGTCTTTTATCACATGAATTTTTACGCAACTTTTTTATTACGAAGCAACTATTTCATTCCTGCGTTCAGAAAGCTACATTATATATTGGGTGAAAAATCGGGGTAAAGGTGTACAATGGAGGCAAAGCAAACTGCCTTGTGTTCATTGGTAAACAAAAAATTAGCGTAAAATGTTTACTATCTTGAATTTATTAAGATAATTTTTGTCAAAACAAAAGGAAAACACTCATGAAATTGACAAAGCTACTGACAGGCATCTTGGCAGGCGCGGCTATATCCGCCTATGCTGATGCATCGACAGCAACCCCCAAGAAAGTCGGGCCGGTATCCTATTACGGAGCCCTCCACACCAGCGGCAGTAAAATCATTGGCGCAAAGAACAACCAACAGGTCATGCTTCGCGGTGTAAGCCTTTTCTGGTCCGATGCAACAGGTTTGTCCTATTACAACCCGGCCGTCATTTCATGGGCTGTAGACAATCTCAAAATTGACATGTTCCGCTATGCCATGGGTATTGAATATTACGATTCCAATGGCGGCACCAAGAACAAATTGGACGACCAGGTTTCCTACGCAAAGTCTCCAGAAGGTCAGCTTTCTACGATTGACCGCATGGTCCAGGCTGCAATCGAAAACGACGTTTACATCATTATCGACTGGCACAGCCACAGAGCCCACTTGGAAACATCCTTGGCAGCTACATTCTTCCAGTACATCTCCACAAAGTACAAGGATGTGCCGAACATCATTTATGAAATTTACAACGAACCGGTCAGCGGTAGTGGCGGAAGCTGGGATGCCATCAAGACCTACGCCAACCAGGTTGTCCCGGCAATCCGTGCCAACACCCAGAACTTGATTATCGTCGGTACGCCGAACTGGTCTCAGCATCCGGAACAGGGCGCACAGAGCCCGATCTCTTCGACGAACATCGCATACGTTTTGCACTTCTACGCAGCCACCCATTCCAAGGGCAGCTTCGGTGGACACGTCACGAGCGCACTCAGCGCAGGTTATCCGGTATTCATCTCTGAATGGGGAACCACCAATGCCGACGGTGACGGCGAACCGAACTCCAGCGCAACAAACGAATGGACCCAGTTTATGGACCAGAACATGATCCCGAACTGCAACTGGAGCTTGCGTCAGCAGACCAGTGACGTCGACCAGAAGAGCGAAAAGTCCGCTATCTTCGCAGGCAACAAGTCCCTCATCACTGCAGCAGCTCTCGACGCCGCAACTTACACTTCCTCGGGTAACATCATCAAGAGCTACCTCACCAAGAACGCACGTTCCTGGGCTGACTCCCTCGTCAAGGGCAAGAGCGGCAGCTGCGCATTCAAGGCCGTCACAGCAAAGCAGACCGAAGGTAAGATTTCCGGCGCACTCAAGTCCGGCTGTACTTACACCTCTAGCAACGAAAAGGTCGTCACCGTTTCTGGCAGCGACATCGTCATCAACGATTACGGTTACGCCATCTTGACTGGCAACGACGGTTCTCAGTCTGTCGTGACCATCTCCCAGGTTGCAGGTCAGAGCATCACGAACCTCGAAAACCTCTACTGCACATATTCCGGTACTTGCATGATCGGAACAACGTCCGGCAGAACGCTTGACTTCGATGATGACGGCAACAAAGACTACCTCCTCACGATGGAAGACAAGACGAACGAAGGTTCCAAGTTCACACTTACCTCTCTCGACCCGTCCATCGTTACCGTTAGCAAGAGCACCTGCAAGAACACCAACTGCTCTAACGCCCAGAAGAACCAGCAAGTTTGGATGTTGCACTTCCAGGGTTTCGGAAAAGCAAAGGTCGTGGCTACCGCAGCTGCAGTTACCGGCTTCCGCGCCATGCAGGATACATTTGAAATCGAATACAGAAAGGGTGAACAGCGCTTCGACAGCAGATTCAAGAACCAGAAGCTTGCATTTGGCGCAACCTCTACAACAGGCCTTGCCTCAACAACGCTTTCTATAAAGACCCCGATTACCTACACCTACAATGGACAGCCGACCTCCCCGTACTTGACCCGCCAGGGTGAAGGCTATGTCGCCGGCACTCAAAATGCAGTCATTGCTGTTACCGCCAACGTTCCGGAAACAGACTTCTACGCAGCCGCTACTAGAACGGTCACGTTCATCATCGGCGACAGCGCTTCTGCAGTGAACCTGAAGGAATACAACGACTACGTCAATCCGTCTGAACCGATTTCCATCAAGCCGGTCAAGAAGATTACGAACAGTCTCCAGGCTAGCATGAAGGGTTCGACACTCCAGTTCACGACCAAGAACACGGGCCTCGTCAAGATTGACATCTACGATGCACTTGGCGCAAGCGTGAAGCAGATGTCCGATGTCTACAGCGCAGGCAGCCACGCCATCGACCTCAAGGGTCTCGCAAACGGCTCCTACACGCTCGTCGTTCGCCAGGGCAGCCAGAAGGCTTCCATCCGCTGGATGAACAAGTAATCGCTTAGATTCTTGAAAGTTTAAAAGACCGCAGCAATCCGCTGCGGTCTTTCTTTTTACAATGCTTCGGATTCTTCGTACGCTCCGCATACCCAGAACGACGCAAGAAACAAGTCCGGAAAGTTACGGTCTACATTACTGGATTCCCGCACCGTTCAAGCGGTATCGTTTATCACCATTGTGAATAACGATGTTATTGCGGATACGTTGCACAAAGGGCGTATTTTGTTTTTCAGCATCACCTGTTCGCGAAAAGCGCGGGTCAATAGCCTGTTCCCTATCATCTACAACAAAACTTCCGATTCGTATTCCTCCATATATAGCTCCTGCACGTAGCGAATCATTTGCAAAATGGATACAATCGCTAGAATTAGTTTCACTACAAACACGCAAGAAAATATCTAAGGGCCATCCTCTCCATTCCTTAAAAATTGGCACGTTCACTTCAAATTCAATTTCATTATTCCCATCAAAAGTCATCACTGTATCGGCCCCCTTTATTTCGATTTTGCGGCTATACACTTTCATAAAATCAACAGAATCAGAAAGCGGAACATCATAAGTAATAACGGCCAAAGTATCCAGCATACCCTCTTGACGATAGCCGTTAACATATAGCGAAACCTTCATCTTGCGCGTCAGGTTGCCGAAGCCCACATTCTGGATGCGCAGCTTAGCCTTGAAAACGCCATCGGCACCGACCTTATCCGTAATCCACGATTCACGCAGCACAAAACGATAACCCAGATGGTCGTTGATGTACTTGAAACCTGTAAGCGAGTCAATTTTTGTGCCGTCATATTCAAAATCTTTCCCATTAAAATGCGACTTCTTCCAGCTATCGATCAGGTTGTTGTTCCATTGAATGTTCAGATAGCTCGTATGCGTGCGGAAACCTTCGTACGCCAAAAACTCCGGCGTATTGATGACTTGGTAGCCGTTCGCTGTGGAAAGCGCCTCGCCGCCGTATGGCGTGTTGATGCCGTACTTTTCGAGCCAGGCAACGCCTTCTTCGCGGCAAATGGACGTTTTACAGTCTGCACCCCAGGTGCCGTAATCGTATTGCGTCCCCAAGTAGCCATCGTTGAACATTCCCACGCGGTACATGGTATCGCCTTTGGCCTTTGCTATCTCCGCAAATTTTTCACCGTCGATATGGAAATCCACGCCCCAGTTATCAAAGCCAAGCACCTTTGCCGAATAGTTCCCTGTACGCGTTAAAATTTTGAGCTCGGGAGGCGTATTGCGTAGCATCAGGTTCGTCGCTTCGGCAACGCGGTCATAAGTGATGCTTGTATCGGAATGCATTTCGCCATAGGCGCCGTGCATGCCCATTTCGAGCGCAACAATCACATCGGTATTTTTCGAAAGCACAGGCGCGAGCTGTTCCACATGCTTGAGCACCCACTTGTGTTCCGGCGTCACATTGCTGCGGCCATTGTACCACGGATCATAACAGATGCGCACAATTACAAAACCCTTGTTCGCGCGGATATTGTCAAACGTCTGTTGTAGCACATTCAAGGCATCTTCCGTGAGGTCTTGGCTCTTGCCCCAAGTCGTATCCTTCTTGCCGCCCGTCGTATCGATCCCGAGCCAAGCCCGGCTACTGAATTCCGAAATCTCGGCGCGCAAGTGCAAAAGCTTGCTATATGGTTTTTCAATCGGCTTAGAACCCGAGGGCTTTATATGCAACACCTGCGGCGTGTAGAATCCGCGATCGTAATTAGCGAGTGTACGCATGGCATCGGTCGTATCAATATTTTGCTTCACAAGACCCGCTGCCAAAACCGACGACGGCAAAAACGCAAGCGACAGGGTCGCCAATACGGTTCCCCTCAAGATGCCAAAATGAGTAGAAAGTAATGCCATAGAATTAATATATAATATTCATCGATTATGGTTCAATAAACTAAAAATTTCTACTTTATCTCTCCAAAGGAGATAATATATGAACAATTTCACAAAGGCAGCCGCCAGCCTAACAGCCTCGGCGCTATTTTCTTTAGCATTTACCGCCTGTAGTGATTCCACATCCGCAAACGATGAAATTTTTGCCAATATTTCATCCAGCTCTGATGAAATTGTAAATCCGGAAGTATCATCCTCTTCTGAAAAAGGAAAAACAAAGGAGTCCTCTTCTTCTTCGGAAAAAAGTAACTCCCCAAAATCCTCATCATCACAAAAGCAAGTTTCAGAATCTTCATCAAGCGATTCCCTGCCGCAATCTAGCAGCGCCACAGAATCTTCCTCGTCCCAAATTCCAGAATACTCTTCGAGCGAAAGCATCAAGGCGCCTAGCGGTTCATTTACCGATTCCCGCGATGGCAAAACATACAAGCTCGCCAAAATCGGACCCCAGACATGGATGGCCGAAGACTTGAGCTACGGAGATTCCAGCCTTTACACCTTCGAAAACGCACTGGATGTATGCCCGGAAGGGTTCCACCTTCCCTCGCTCAAGGAACTTAATGCACTTGTCAATTTTGTTGGCGGTGCCGAAGTCGCCGCTCAAAAGCTAAAAAGCACAACCGGCTGGCCCAACGACGAACAGGGAAACTGGAATGGAACAGACGACTACGGGTTTAACGCAAAGCCAGTCCTTACCGGAGACGGCACGGGCACCGACGAAAACTTTTGGAGTTCCACAAGAAATTCCAGAGATTACAAAACGGGAGACTTTCTAAAACTCAATCCCCACCCGTCATCTAACAAGAAAACAAACAACTCGGGATATTTCTGCAACAGCAAAGTAAACGACCCTTCAAAGCTCGCCTGCTTTGCCAACGCAGATCCAAGCACCAAGCTTTCGATCCGATGCCTGAGCAATATCGAAGATTGCGGCGGGAAAACGATTGACAACACAAAGCAGTTCTGCCAGGACGGCATTGCCTACGATATCTGCCGCGGCCGCACCTATGACGGCACAAAGTACGAATGCAAGGACAATACGCTCTACGAAAAATCAAGCGGAAAAGTCTTTAAATATTCGTGGTTCCTGCTCAATCCAGAAAAAACGTATGGAACGATCCAGGACGAAAGAGACGGGCAATACTACAAGACCATCGATATCGATGGAGTCGTCTGGTTTGCAGAAAACCTGAACTACGCCAGCGAAGGCTCTGTCTGCCCCGCCAATGACGAAAAATACTGCGACATTTACGGAAGAATGTACACGGTAGTACAAGCCCTGAACGGAGACACCATCGACTTCAACAAAAAGCAGGGTCTGTGCCCCAAGGGAACGCATCTGCCACTTTCAACGGAATACAGATTGCTGTGGGAAAAATACAAGTTCAATGAGCTGTTCACGGCTTATACCGACTACTTCGAAAACGATGATTTCTACGACGACTTCAAAAAGCTGAACAACGCAAGCGGTCTTGGAATGCTCGAAAATGGCGCTTACGACTCCAAGAGTCAAACATGGATCAACATCAACAGACTAACCCGAAACATCGGTTCTGACTTTGACCACTACCATTATTACCGCTGGTCCGGTAATGGAATCGATGAATATTATCCCGGTCCGGCTCGCAATGACGTCGATTACGGGGCAATCCGCTGCATCGTAGACTAAACAGATATTGCTAATTCACAGGAAAGCCTGACGTAAAAAACGTCAGGCTTTTTTATATAAAAGAAAAACCGCAGCGGTTGCTGCGGCTTTTCGAATTGCACAAAAGGCGCCCCCGGAACGGCGTCCGGGGTGACATTTGCATTACTTCTTAGAACGATGGCTGTTCTTGATCCATTCAGTCTTGTGGACTTCCGGAATGTCATCGAGCAAGCGGAGCGTATGCGGTTCGTTCGTGTTGTCGAGCACTTCAGCAGGAGTACCCTGGTTCACGATCTTACCGTCGTGCATGATGAAGATACGGTCAGAAACGTAGTTTGCAAGACCGATATCGTGGGTCACGAACACCACGGTCATCTTCAGCTCGTCTTTCAACTTGCGGAGGTAATCGAGGATGTTTGCACGAACGCAGGCGTCCACCATGGAGGTAGCTTCGTCAGCGATAAGGACCTTCGGACGGAGCGCGAAGATACGGGCGAGAAGCATACGCTGCATCTGACCACCGGAGAGTTCGAACGGATACTTGCCTTCGATATCTGCCGGAGCGACGTTAACGGCCTTGAGACCTTCGTCAACGCGGCGACGGACTTCTTCCTTGGACGGCTTGTCCTTGAGGATGTTGAGAGCGTCTTCGAGCTGGCTACGGATTGTGAAGAACTGGTTAAAGCAGCCAAACGGGTCCTGGAAAACGGACTGGACTTCGTTCCAGTGGTCCTTCAGGTTCTTGATCGGCTTGTCGCGATAGAGGAACTGACCGCGAGTCGGCTGGTAAAGACCGAGCATGATCTTAGCTAGCACGGACTTACCGCAACCAGAACCACCCACGATGGAGATGAATTCTTCGTCGTAGATGTCAAAGGAAACATCCTTAACAGCAGTCTTCAAGCTCTTGCCGGCACCGAAATCCTTGCTGATGCGCTTGGCAGAAAAAACAATGGGCTTATCACTTTGCATAATCGCACCTCACGTCACGATCGCCGACAATGCGGAGATTCTGGGTATTCTTCTTGCAGTCCGGGCATGCCTTGCTGCAACGCGGAGCGAAGCGGCAGCCCACAATCTTGTTCTTGAGGCTAGGAGGAGCACCTTCGATAGCCACCGGATGACGGCCACGCTGGCTTGCCTCGGTACTGAGCATAGCGCCCATCAAAGCCTGCGTATACGGATGACGCGGGTCCTTGACGACCTGTTCTGCAGTACCCTTTTCCACGATTTCACCTGCGTACATGATGGCGATGTTATCTGCCACGTGGTAGAGGAGCGGAAGCTCGTGGGTAATGAAGATCATCGATTGGAAGATGCCCTTGTCGAGCAAGTCGAAGATCATCTTGATCACTTCCTTCTGCGTGGAAACGTCCAAAGCAGAAGTCGGTTCGTCAGCAATCACCATCTTCGGGAGAAGAATCGTAGAGATTGCAATCACGCAACGCTGGCGTTCACCTGCAGTGAGGTTGATCGGGAAGGAATTGAGCACGCGCTTGGTGTCCATGCCGATACGGTCGAAGTGAGCATAGACGCGATCGTAGATCTGCTTAGCGTCCTGCTTTTCGCCCGGTCTGGCATGAGCCTTGAGCACGTCGGCTGCGATATCCTTGATCTTACGGACCGGGTTCAGAGCGTTGAATGCGCCCTGCGGAATCATGGAAACCTGCTGAGCGAGGACATTCGCACGAACATCTTCGATGGAGCGGTTCATGAGGGATTCCATCTTGTCGCCGTTCTTGACGCGAACGTCACCCGTTTCCGGGTAAAGCGGCGGGATGCACATGCCCATGAGACCAGAAACGAGCGTAGACTTACCGCAACCAGATTCACCGGCGATACCGAGAATTTCCCCCTGCTTCATGGAGAAGGACACGTCTGTTACAGCGTGAGTCTTGTCTCCAAAACGGCCGAGGTAATAAAGACCCAAGTGGTCAACTTCAAAAACATTTTCAGACATTTTTTACCTCTTACTTGCGCAGGCGCGGGTTGAAGACGCCTTCCATGGAAGTGTTGATCAGGTAGAGAGCAAACACCGTGAGGGTAACGACGATCGTTGCCGGGATGAATGCAATCCAGATGGAGTCGGAAAGAGCACCGTTATCCTTAGCCTGGTTCAAGATGATGCCGAGGCTGGTGGAATCGACAGGGCCAAGACCGATCATGGAGATGGAAGCTTCGGAAAGAATACCGGAAGACACCTGCATGATGAACACCATGAACACGTACGAGAGCAAGTACGGAAGCACATGCTTGATCACAATCGTCAAAGTCGATGCACCGTTGAGGCGTGCAAGGGCGATGTGGTCGCGGCTACGGAGAGATGATGCCTGGGCACGAACGGCACGGGCAGACCAGCTCCAAGCGGTAAGACCGATGATGAGACCAATCAAGGTGAGGGAACGGCCATCCTTAACAGCGGAGCTGATAAGAACGAGAATCACGAACTGCGGGATAACGATGAAGATGTTGGTGAGCATGTTCAATACTTCATCAACCCAGCCACCGCGGAAACCGCCGAACAGACCGATAAGCACACCGATAGTCGTAGCAATGATACCTGCAACGAAGCCCACATAGAGAGAGCTGCGAAGGCCAGCGATCAAGAGGGACACGTAGTCACGGCCAAGGTGGTCGGTACCGAGCCAGTGAGCAGAGCTAGAACCTGCATACGGGCCAGCGACGATGTCACGAGCGTGAGTGTCTACGTTGTAGAAAAGAGGTCCAAAGATGGCGATGAGGAGCGTGAGCACAAAGATGGACACGCCTATCACGAACATCGGGGACTTGAGAAGGTTTCTTAAAAGCTTACCCATGATTACTTACCTCCCATCTGGAGACCGGCCTTGACACGCGGGTCAAAGACAGCGATCAAAACGTCAACTGCAAAGTTTGCAACGAGAACGCAAGTAGAAATCATCAAGGTGCAACCCTGGATCGTTGCGTAGTCGTTCTTCTGAATGGCATTGAGCATTGCCATACCGAGACCCGGATAAGAGAAGATCATTTCGGTAATGAGAGCGCCACCCACCATGGCACCGAGGCTCTGGGCAAGACCAGTGAGCTGCGGGAGCATAGCGTTGCGGAACACATAGCTAATAATCTTGCCTTCGCGGAGGCCGAGCCACTTAGCATACTTCATGTAGTCTGTACCGAGTTCGTAAATGGACATGGAACGCATACCCGTTGCCTGGCCAGAGAGAAGAATCGGGAACACAGAGAAGAACGGGAGCACGTAGTACCAGCTGACGCTCTTGAAGCAGGACCAGCTGAACGTGAGTTCCGGAATATCCGGGCTGTAAGCGCCCATAGCCGGGAACCAGCCGAGCGTGATGGAGAAGAATGCCACGAGGAGCATACCGAACACGAAGAACGGCACACCGTTGAGGAACATGGCGCACGGGAAGAATACCTTGTCAAAAATGCCGCGCTTGTAAGCAGCGAAAGCACCGAGAAGGTTACCCACGATCCAGCCGAGAAGAATCGTCGGAGCCTGGATAGCGAGCGTCCACGGGAGGGACTTCTTGATAACGTTCGTCACCGGTTCATTGTTCTGGTAAGAAAGACCGAGGTCACCGTGGAACACCTTGCCGATATAGCTAAAGAACTGAGAAACAGCGGAAGAGAGCTTCGGGTCGGTCTTCATGACCGGCTGATCGACCATGACGGTATCGATGCGTTCGGCCTGAACAGTTTCCATGACAGGGACCTTTTCGACTGCAGCGACAGCCTTAGCAGCCTTGCCCTTCTTGGCCTTGACCTTCTTAGCCTTCTTGGCTTTCTTGCCCTTCTTGCCCTTGTGGTCGGCAGGAGCCTTTTCAACAAAGACCGGGTTACCAGCTTCGTCGAGCTTCTGGCGTTCGACCATCACCGGATTGCCGGCTTCGTCAACGACCTTCACGACGTTCACGACCGGCTGGCCGTTTTCGTCGAGCTTCGGAACCTTCTGCATGATAACGTTGCCGTTAGCATCAGTTTCAGGTTCGTAAATGACGTTGCCGTTCTTGTCCAATTCGGCCATACCGAAGGAAACAAGGAGTTCAGCCTTTTTCTTCTGAGCTTCAGTCGGAGAAAGGCCCTTACCGGCTTGACCCATGATGATGTCAACCGGGTTGTTGTCGCCGAGACGCGGCAACGCGAAGTTGAGTGCCACTGCGCAGACGAAGGTCAACAAGTACCAGAACGCCTTCTGCAGGACATAACGTAGCATAGGATATTGTTTAAGCATTGGTAGTCCTTTATCCTTTATTTAGCAAGCTTCAAATTCCAAAGGGTCTTGGTACCCGAGGCCACCCACGGAAGCTGAGCAGGAGCGTACGGGTTTTCAGCAGTCGGCCAGTTCGTCCAGACGCGGTCGCTGAATTCATAGAACTGTTCCGGCAAGTAAACCAGCGGAATGGACGGCTGGTCTTCCATGAAGATCTTGTTGAGTTCGCGGTAAGCAGTTGCGATAGAATCAGCATTCTTCATGAGCGGAATAGCATTGAGGAGCTTGTCGACTTCCGGACGGAAACCTTCGGTACCCGGCTGGTTGTAACGACCGATGTTCACGCCAGCCCAGGCGCCAAGCGGCTGCCAATCGCGGCTTGCCATGATTTCGTTGAAGCGGCTCCACGGAAGAGACGGAGTCACGTCAGCAACAGGCTTGTGCATGATGAGGTCGAAGTTACCGAGACCCATGGCCGGCCAGTAAGAACCGCCATCCACGAAGCCTTCACGAATATCGATACCAGCCTTGCGCATACCTTCGACAGCGATGGTCACCATAGCTTCCCAGTCGGTCCAGCCGTTCGGGCTCGTGATGTACATCGTCGGGATCTTTTCGCCCTTGGCATTTTCCATGTGGTCGAGCGTACCGTCGTCATTCCAGACAGACTTGTAGCCAGCTTCAGAAAGCATTTGCTTCACCGTTTCGACGCGTTCCTTTTCGTCCGTGATGGTGAGCTTGACACCATACTTAGCGAGGTCTTCGTCGCTGATGTACTTGCCTTCGAGGTTAGTCGGCATGATGAGGCCCGGCTTGATCTGGTCCGTGTAATCGGACACAGCGAACTTGCGGAGAGCCATGTAGTCAATAGCGGTTGCAAGAGCACGGCGGAAGCGCTTGTCGTTAAGCGGTTCCTTCATCGTGTTGATGATGAGCATCGGCATTGCGCCCGGCAAGAAGTAAGGCGGTTCGTTGAGCCATGTGTGTACGCCAGCGCCAGCCTTGCGGTTGATACGCGGGATGTAGCTCTGGGATGCGTCGAGGTTGCCGCTACGCATAGCGATGGTGTTGTGTTCGTTGTTCTTGTAAATCGGGTGAACGATATACTTCGGAGCAGGGAGCTGACCATTATGGAGAGCGGCGTTGCCCCAGTAGTCGTCGCGACGTTCAAGAATAATCTTGTTCGGGTCGGCGCTGCGGAGAGCGTACGGGCCGGAAACGACCGGGTTCTGGTCCATCGGAAGCTTCTTGACTTCGTCCTTGGAGCCGAGCTTTTCGATAAGCGGTTCAAACACGTGAGCCGGGACAATACGGATGGCCTGCAACAAGTCCATCACAGAAAGCGGGTTGTTGCGCTGCTTCTTGTTGATAAGGAAAGCAACTCGTTCCACCTCACCTGCCGGTTCGGATTTAACGGTATCAACATGGATTGCGGAAATCTGTTCGCTAGTGTTGATGGAACCCATCGTGTAGATGAACTTCACGTCACGAGAAGTGACCTTTTCACCATCGCTCCACTTTGCAGCCGGATTCAAGTCAACGACGATAGAGTCATTGTTCTTGCTCACGAGCGAGCCGAGGAGGGATTCAATTTCACCCGTCAAGGAGTTGTAGGTGAGAAGCGGTTCGTACATCAAGTTGAAACGACCACTCACAGGCCAGGTAGTCATCCAGCTTTCTGCAAGGGGGTTGAACGTACCAGGAGCATCATTCTGCTGCCCAGACAAATAGAGCGTTTCCTGACGCGGCAAGGAACCGCTGGCAAGCTCGTCTTGCGATGAGCTACCGCACCCAAAAAGTGCGCCAGTTGCCGAAAGCACCAAGGCCGTTCTAGCAATCGATTTCAATCCAATCATTTGAGTCCTCTTAGAATAGGGCCTTTGCAGGGGCCCCTTTTAATTGAAAATTCAAATCTAATATAGATTATTCCAATTCAAAATTATTTTCGAAAGAAATAAAAAAGCCTTGATGATTTCTCAAATCGGATTAAGAAATTTTTACATTTATAAATGTTTACTTAACAAGGGCTAACGCCCTTTAATCCCTTATAAAAACATCATGCGGGCGGGGCCCCAGCTCAGAGTTGCGAAGGCCGCACGGGCCCCTCCCTGCACCCTCCCCATCCTTGGCCGACGCTCTTATTCTCACAACAAAAAACACTTATCGTTCTTTAACTATTCTTCGCGCTTTATCCACTAATAAAAAGCCACAAACAATGTTTATACATCATTTGTGGCCACTTATCACAATTCTATAAAATGATACTAGAATTTATTAACCTTAAAAGTTTCTCTAGGTGGAACATCTGTCGTTTTTGACGAAAAATCATAATACAAGCCAGTTCCATCTGATTTAATAACAATGGAATAATTTCCCCAATCCCATCTTAAATTTAATCCAGCTCTATAACAAATTGCTAATTCGCCTCGAGTTCCTCCCTCATATAACACAAATCCAATATTAGGCTCATCTCTAAAATAGCCTACCTGAAAACGAACTTTACTTGAGCCACCATACTTGTCTATAGCATACCACCGTTCAACCCCACCTAATTCACTTTCAGAAATAACTTTTCCACTTAAAACTAATTGTCTATCACGTGGAGCATCTTCAATATATTTTTTTGGAGGTTCTGTATTTTGAGGCTGCGACACATTATGATTCAACGCACAACCAGCCATTATCATAAATGCACAAAACAGAAGCCCTAATTTCATGATTCACCTCTAATATTATCCAATTTTCAAAAACATCATAAATTTAAATAATCAAGTTAATTAAGTCAAATTGCCATCTTCAGCGGTATCGCCGGCGGCGCAGTATTCAGCGACTTGTTCACGGAGCTTTGTGCCGCGGACTTTTCCAAGCAAATCGACGATGTCTTCGAGCGGGGCGTCCATAAACGCTTCGGCGCTCTTGTACTTGCTCAGAATCTTGATGCGGGTTTCGTGACCGACGCCCGGCATCTTGAGCCATTCGACTTCGAGATCTTTTTTGCGTTTGCTGCGCTGGTACGTAATGGCAAATCGGTGCGCCTCGTCGCGAGCATTCTGCAAAAGCTTTAGCGCGGGACTCGTGCGGTGCAGCACGATGCTTTTGCGGTCATCGGGGAACACGATTTCTTCAAGGCGCTTTGCAAGCCCGATCAGCGGCAAGTCCTTATCGTGACCAAGCTCCTTTAAAATCTGCATCGTAGCATCAACTTGGCCTTTACCGCCATCGCACACCCACAAGTCGGGCATCGGAATTCCTTCTTCTTCTAGACGGCGGATGCGGCGGGTCATCACTTCGCGCATGCTTGCAAAGTCATCGATCCCCGTCACCGTCTTGATGATAAACTTGCGGTAATTGCTCTTGTCGGGTCGCCCGTTCTTGAACGCCACAAGGCTTGCAACCGTATTCGTACCGGACAAATGCGAAATATCCACGCACTCGATGCGGAACGGCGTCTTCTTTAAGCCAAGAACTTTTTGCAATTCAAAAACGCTGCTGTCGATTTCGCTGTACTTCTGCACTTCGGCGCGCATTTCCACGAGAATCATGTCGGCATTCGCCGAGGCGAGTTTCAAGAATCCGAGTTTTTCACCGCGCTGCGGATTCGTGAGCACAACCTTGTGCGTTGTCTTGGACGCAAGCGCCTGTTCAATAGATTCTCGCTCCGCCATGTCCGTCGGGAGTGGCACATCCGTTGCAATTTCACCCGGAATAAATTCCACGTCCATGTACCATTGCACCACCATCTGGCGGAAAATTTCCGTCTCATCATCTTCGAGCTTGCATTCTAGGCGATAGTGGCGGCGCCCGCAAAGCACACCGTTGCGGTACTCGAAAATCACGGCGGCAGCCATCGTGCCGTTACGCTTGAGCGAAAGCACGTCCACGCAGAGGCTCGCATCGGAAACGTCCGTTTTCTGGTGCGCACTCGTCGCCTTGAGCGCCTGAATCGCATCACGCTTTTTCGCCGCCGTCTCAAAATCCATGCGTTCGCTCGCCTCGAGCATTTCGCGTTCCCAAAGATCAATCAGGTCATCGCGCTTGCCGCCCAAAAGCATCTGCGTCTGCGCAACTTTCTTCTGGTATTCTTCACGCGTCACAAGCCCTGCACACGGTGCGCCACAACGCCCGATGTGGTAATTGAGGCAAGGTCGCACCGGCCGATTGAGTGGCAACTTCAGTTTGCATTCGCGAATCTGGAACAGTCTCGCCGCAATATCCTGCAGCTGGCGAATCATGCGCGAACTCATATAAGGCCCGTAATATAGGCAGCCATCCTTCTTGACCGAACGGCTCAGAAACAGCCTCGGGAAAGGTTCATTCACAGAGAACGCGAGATACGGAAAATGCTTATCGTCCTTGAGCAATACGTTGTACTTAGGCGTATGCTTTCGGATGAGGTTTGCTTCCAGGATGAGCGCTTCGGTTTCGCTCTCCGTGATAATCCACTCGATGTCGCGGATATACGGGAGCATGAGCGTCGCCGCACGGTGGCCAGCATGGTCGCTGCCGTCAAAGTAGCTCGACACGCGGTTCTTCAGGACCTTCGCCTTCCCTATATATATAATCTTCCCCTGGGCATTCTTCATGATGTACACCCCAGGTAGCAGAGGGAGTTCCGCCAGTCGTCGCTCAATGTGTTCACTTACTGGAATCATGTAAATTCAAATCTATTTAATTTTTTATATTGTCGCGCCCCAATAAAAACAAGCAATTCCTTTTTATCAATTATGAAATGGAGATCCCCGAATAAATCGGGGATGACAGCATAAAAGTCAGGAGACGGCAAAGCAAAAAAAATCTACAATACAAAGGTCATTTTACATTTTATCATACTCTAGTTACAAGAAAATTTTATATATCTTACATAGTAAGTTTCGCACCCCGCCAAATATGGAGAAATAATGAATTTCGAAAACATGAACTTGTTGTCGCAGAAGGTTGAAAGCGTCCTCGGAACAGTACGCGCCCTGCGTGAAGAAAACGCCAAACTCAAACAGCTTCTCGAAAGCAAAGACGCCCAGGCTGAAGACCAGAAAAACCTATTGGACTCTGCCAACGCAAAGATCGCCGACTACGAAGCCGCCCTCAATGCAAGAGCCAACCAGGCAGCCGCACAGGACGAAGCCATCAACGAAAAGAATGGCATTATCGACAACTTGAACGCCCAAATCAATGAAAAGAATGGTATCATTGACGCCCTTAACGGCCAGGTCGCCGAAAAGAATGGCATCATCGACACTCTCAACGGTCAGGTCGCTGAAAAGGACAACGCCATCAATTCTTTGAACGGACAAGTTAACGAAAAGAATGGCATTATCGATTCCTTGAACGGCCAGATCAACGAAAAGAACGGTATTATCGACGCCCTTAACGGCCAAGTTGCCGAAAAGAACGGCATCATCGATTCCCTCAACGGCCAAGTCGCCGAAAAGAACAACATCATTGATTCCCTCAACGGCCAGATCGCCGAAAAGAACGGCATCATCGATTCTCTTAACGGCCAGATGGACGAAAAGAACAACATCATTGATTGCCTCAACGGTCAGGTCGCCGAAAAGAACGACATCATCGACAATCTGAACAACCAGGTCCAGAACCAGGGCAACGAAATTTCCGAAGCCCAGAGCAAGTTCCAGCAGCTCCTTTCTACGATCGAAAACGAACTCGGTACCGAAATCAACATCAACAACGAGCCGGCAGCAGAACAAGCACCTGCTGAACAGGCAGAAAACAAACCGCAAGATGAAAACCCTGACCTGTTCGCGAGCAATGGAGGCTCGCAACCCGGTTTTTTCGGCTAAGGTGGTTGTTGGATAACGATCCATTCGGCGTAGGAATGAAATAATATGGCAAACGAGACACTTAGATCAGTCAGCATTAACGTCGCTCAAGAACGCATCCACATCCGCACAGACTTGCCCGATACGGACTTGAAGGAAATCGTCGATTTCATCGAAAGTCGTCTCGATAATTCCTCGAAATTTAAACTGGAACTGAAGAAGCAGCTGTGCCTACTGGCTGTGGAGCTCACTTCCGAGATTGTCGAGCTGCGCAAGCAATTGCGCAAGGCCAAAACATACCACGACTTGATGGATAAGGACCTTAGGGAACTTTCGCTCCAGTTGGACGAGGGCCTCCCTAAAGCCGACAACCAAGTTTAAGCCAATCCGGATACATTTAATACACATACGAAATCTCGGTATTTTTGCCGAGATTTTTTTGTGTTTTTCCCTTGTTTTTAGCCCTCAAGAAACATATATTATACGTGGGCATCCCACGGATTTTACACCCGATCTAACAGGAATAAATCAGCTCGTTGCTCTTGTGGTTCAGTTTAGGCGCGCATCGACGCGAAAAACAAATCCCCGAGGCGCTGCTATCATTGTAAAATAGTAGTTTCGAGTGTTCGTACCGTAGGAGATGCCCTTTTTTTATTGTGGCAAAATTTGCCGGGGCGAAAATGGAGATCTCCGAAAAACTATCCGAACTTTTAGAAAAAGCAGAATCTGAAGATATTTTTGACAAGGCCGTCGTTGGCTATTTGCTCCCAGACGGCTCAAGCCACACCGTTACGCTCAACACCCCCGAAGACACCGTTTTCGACATCGCATCGCTCACGAAGGTCTGCCCCACCTCGACACTTGCACTCTCGTACATTCTCGAAGGCAAGCTCTCCATTGATGCCAAAGTCATCGACTTTATCCCGGAACTCAAGACAAACTACCGCGACGAGATCTACGTTTCGCACTTGCTCACGCACAGCCTCGATTACCGCGTACCGATGAAGACATTGCGAACGCTCTCGCCCGAAGGAATCCTGAACGCCCTTTACACGTACCAGTTTTCTGCCGCTCCGGGAACCATCTTTAATTACGGGAACCCCGCAAGCGTGCTGCTCGGCATTTTGTTGCAGAGACTTACAGGCAAGAACTTACAGGAACAAGGTAACGAGCGATTCTTTACGCCGCTCGGCATGACACGCTCGGGCTACAACCCACTCACGCGCGTTCCGAAATCAGAAATTGCCGCAACCGAGCTTTGCGAATTTCGCCATCGAGAAATCCAGGGCGAAGTCCACGACGAAAGCGCCTGGGTTCTGCAAAAGCTTTTCCCCGTCGGGAGTGCCGGCATGTTCAGTTGCGTCCCCGACCTTCTGAAGTTCGTGAAGATGATTCTGATGGACGGCAAGTTCGAGGACAAGCAAATCGCCCCTGCCGGAATCTTGGACATCGTAAGCCACAACGCCCTCGCCGATAGCGTCGGAGCAGAAACAGCCCTCGGCTGGGAGCTGAACGCGAGCAAGTTTATGGGCACAAAGGTCTCTCCGCAAGCATTCGGCAAGACGGGATTTACGGGTGCAAGCATCGTCGCCGACCCGGACAAGGGAGGCGCCATCATTCTCCTCAGCAACTTCACCTATCCACATCGCGAACCAAACGCCGACAGAATTCACGCATTCCGCGCCACGCTTGCGGACGCGTTCTTCGGCGCGATTTCTGGATAAAAGGAGAAGCCCGCTCGGTGGCGGGCTTGACAAGAATGCAAAAACGGCCCGCGATGCGGGTCGTTTTCGTTCAAAGGGGGATTCCCGCTTACTTCGACTGCGCTCAGCACAGGCTCCGGCGGGAATGACAAGTTTATTAGCGGCCGGAAGCCTTGCGGAGCATTTCCTTGCGCTGAGCTTCAGCAAACATCTTGGCCATTTCCATGCGGTTGTCAAGGATCTCCTTTTTCTTGGTTTCTTCCTTGCAGTTCACGCACTTGGTAGCAGTCGGTACGGCCATAAGTCTCGCCTTCGGAATCAGCTGTCCACAAATCTTGCAAACGCCAAAAGTTCCATTCTTGATGCGCTTAAGAGCTTCTTCCAAATAAACGAGGTACTTGCCTTCGCGGGCAGCCAATGAAAGGTTGGTTTCGAGCGAGTTGATATCCGTTGCAGAATCTGCACCTTCGGAATCGCCACCGTCACCGGACTGATTCTTCTGGTCCAAGAACACGTTAGCCTTTTCGGAATCGCTCTGGGCGGTCACAAGCTCGCGTCTCTTCTCCAAAAGCATATCTTCAAAGAACTTAAGATCAGCATCGCTCATCTTTACGGGTTTCTTCTCAGCCATATTAAACTCCTTCTTTGTGAGTTACACTGTGATAAGCACCGCTTTAAATTATCTTTTTTTTACAAAAAAGAACAATTAAAATATTATTTTTCAAAAAAAAATGTTGATAAATCGGTAAAAAAGGAGTTGTCCGGCTAGAATATATCTACGTTGAGCTTGAGGCCGTCTTTTTTGACACCGCTGAGCATGGCGTCAAAGTCTTTTTGCAATAAATCCAAGTTCTTATTCAATTTCGAGGACTCGTCGCGGAACATCTTGACAGTTCCATCGCTTTCATCAAACTTGGAGACAACATCAAGCGCAGCTGCCTTCGAAGCATCAATACGGTCCATCAGTGCACGCACTCGGTCCATAGTTTCGTTCGCTTTTGCAGCCGTTTCGCCACCACGGTCCGAAAGTTCCTGCAACGAACGTTCCAGTTTTTCACCCGCTTCGCGGTAACCGTCGAGCAGTTCATCCACCATGGATTTCCACTTGCGGATATCGGCTTTCGTCACGCGAATGAGTTTCTTGGCTTTCTTGCCGACACGGTCCATACGCTGACCCGTCTCGCCCACCGTCAACGAATCTGCAAATCCAGTAACCATCTGCTTGATATCGCCAATATCCTTGAACATGGCGGTCAAGTTTTTCGAAATCCCGGAAGTACCCTCGTCGTAAAGACCGCTGACAGTATCGCCATCGGCCACAAACTTGCTAGAGTTACCGGTGATGATGCTCATTTCGCGCTCGCCCATGAGGCCTGCAGTCACGAGGCGGAATTCAGAGTTCACAGGAATCTTCGCATCGGCAAGCACGCGAGCAGAAACATAAACGGCTTCGTCCGTAAGCTTTACATCGACAATCTCGCCCATAGCAATGCCACGGACGCGCACAAGGTTCCCCGGAGAAAGTGTACCGATCGTTTCGTATTTTACGACAAACGTATAACGCTTGTGGTACGGGCTAGACGGATGGAAATAATAAGCCGCCAGCCCACACGAGACCACGATAACGAGAAAAATAAGACTTGCTACAAAATTTTTCTTGATTTTAAACAGCAAACTATTCATAGAAAGACCAGTTCTGCGGATTAAAATCTAGCAAATCATCCGTATATTCACCCTTCGCCTTCGCCTTAATCTTCTGCATCAAGGACTCATTGAAGTCCCGAGCCACGTTTTGCCCGCTCATTTTCATGAGGACATTCATGGCAATCACTTCAGAAATCACGGTCATGTTCTTGCCGGGTGCCACAGGCAATACCACTTTCGGGATATTCACGCCCATGACGTTCTCTTCCATTTCGTTGAGGCCGGTGCGTTCGTACGAAACATCTTGACGCCACTGCTGGAGTTCGACAATCATTTCGATTTTCTTGACTTTACGAATGGCATGAATACCGAACATCGAACGAATGTCCAAAATGCCCACACCGCGAATTTCCATGTGATGACGGATCAGCGGATCCGGGCGTCCAATAATGGAGTTTCCGACATGGCTAATGTGAACAACATCATCTGCCACCATGCGGTGCCCGCTTTCGACAAGGTCAAGTACACATTCGGACTTACCGACGTTACTATCGCCCACGTAGAGCATGCCCACGCCATAGACGTCCACGAGGCTTCCGTGAATCACGGCATGCGGAGCAAAGAATTCATCGAGAATTCTCTGGCCCATCTTGAAAAATTCAAACGTGTGAAGCGTTGTCGAGAACAGCGGAATATGCAAGCGGTTGCACATTGCCTTGAGTTCATCATGCGGAGTCTGCGCATGCGTCACGACCCACATCGGCGCACGGAATACAGACAAATTTTCAAAGATCTTCGTTCGCGCTTCTGGTCCAACCGATTCCAGGTAATTCCATTCCGTATGGCCAATCACCTGAATCTGCTGCGAACTATAAACTTTGGTATAACCAGCCATGGCAAGGCCAGGGCGGTGAATTCCGCTTTCTTCGATGCAGGAGTTCATGTCCTCATCGGGGCAATGTTGCACCATCTGCAAATCTTTGCCGTAGCGGATAAAAAAGTCCCGCACCGGGTAGCGTTCCCGGTGCAGGATCTTGATGTCATTTAATCTATCAGCCATTACGTGAGTTCAGAAACCGGCTGAGATCTGTGATCGTTCTGCTTGTCGTTGGCCTTCTTGAGCTGGACCTTGATACGTTCAAGCGTTACGTCAACTGCCTTGCCCATGTTTTCTTCGTCGGCAGAAGCGACAATGACGGAACCTGTGATGTTGACAGAAATTTCGCAATGACGCTGGTGTTCAACTTCGTGGTCGAGAATTACAGAGGCGCTAGTGATATTCGGGTAAAATTTGGCCAACTTATCCATTTCTTCCTGAATACGGTCCTGAAGACCTGCCGATGCGTTAAAATGACGAGCAGAAAACTGAATATCCATGATAAACCTCCGTATGTTAATGTTAAGATATATTTACGTTCAAAAACTCTTTGGAACTTCCGTTCCGCAATTAAAGTATATACATCTTTTTATTTCAAAAGTCCACAACTAAATTGGATTTTGCAAAAAAAAACGTTCCATCTTGGAATATTTACTATAGCGAACCGCCGAAAATACACATTTTTAGCGTTTTCTTTGGTTCTTAGGCAAAATCTTGAGCTCCTTTTCGCGGTATTTGGCGACTGTACGGCGAGCCACCTTGATTCCCTGCTTCAAAAGCTCGTCGCTGATGTCCTGATCGGAAAGCGGAGATGACTTGTCTTCTTCGTCAATAAGCGTCTTGATGGCATCGATAATCTGCGCAGAACCCACTTCTTCGGCATCCGGGGCTGTGCCCTGCTTCACACCAGACGTAAAGAATTGTTTAAGTTCGTACATGCCATAAGGCGTTTCCACGTACTTCTGGTCGGTCGCGCGCTGCACCGTGCTCACCGCCAAATGGACATCGTCAGCCACATCCTGGAGGATCATCGGCTTGAGGAATGCGGGGCCGTTTTCAAAGAATCCGCGCTGGCGCTTGACAATCGCACGCATCACAAGTTCAATCGTCGAGAAGCGGTTATCGACCGCCTTGATGAGATCCGTCGCCTTCGCAAGCTGCGCCTTCACGTATTCCTTATCCTGCTTGGACGCTGACGGATCCGTGAGAATTGCCTTGTACGTCTGGTTGATGCGGAGTGACTTCTGCATCTTGGTCTTAAAGCAGACGACTTCGTAATTGCCCTTCTTTTCGACAACCTTCAAATCCGCATTGATAATGTGCGAATACGAATGCGAAAGCTGGAAGCCCGGATGCGGGCGCAAACGCGAGAGGCTTGCGACAGCCGTCTTGACTTCGTCGGCGGAAACGTTCAACGCCTTTGCAATTTTTGCATAGCGGAGCTGCAAAAGATTCTCGTATTCTTCTTCGAGAATGCGGATGGCAAGGCTCGGGAAATTCGGGATTGCGTACGCCTGGATCAAGAAGCATTCACGCTGGTCGCGGGCACCAATGCCGCTCGGCTTGAAGGACTGCAAAACGTGAACAGCTTCGCGCACCGGGAGGCTTGCGTCTTCGAGCTTGAGTTCCCCACGGAGCACGCGTTCAATCTCGTCAATGTACTTGTCATCCGACTGGACAACCATCGCTTCGGATTCATTGTCGCGGTTTGCATCGCAAAGGAATCCATCGTCGTTAATGGAGTTGATGAGGTACTGGACCAGCTTGCGAAAATGTTCTTCAGTCACGCCGTTTTCTTGAAGCTGTTCCTGCAATTCACGGGTGCCGTTCCAAAGTCGGAGCTGGTCTTCGAGCTGTTCCTGCAAGCTCTTGCCCACGTCCTTGATCGGGCGGTCCCAATCTTCGTCCGGGTCCTTCCCGCCAGAATTCAAATCGTTAAAGGGAGCGTCATCGTACGATGTGCCATCGCCCAAATAGCTATCCCAGTTCACATCCGAAGATTCGCCGTCGAGGTAACTGCTATCGACATCGGCGGTATCGTCCAAAGAACCGCGAGCCATGTCCTCGATATCATCAGGGAATTCATCCGAATCTGCACGCGGATCGAGTTCTTCCGGGTCCTTGTCGACGGGAACTTCCTGATCGTCAAAGTCGCCATCGTCCACTTCCAAGAGCGGATTGACTTCGACTTCTTCCTTGATGGCGGTTTCCAGTTCCTGCGAAGTTTTCTGAAGCATCTTCACAGACTGGAGAAGCGCAGGAGATAGTGTTTGCTCCTGCGTCTGTCCGATATTTGCCTGCATTCCAAGATTCATAAAAACTCCTAATCCAAGCGGAAAGAATCACCAAGATAAATACGACGTGCTTCCGGATCTTCGGCCAAGTGTTGCGAAGAACCTTCCGTGAGCACCTGGCTCTTGTACATGATGTAAGCGCGGTCCGTAATCGAAAGCGTTTCGCGCACGTTGTGGTCCGTGATGAGCACACCCATGCCGCGGTCCTTGAGTTCCGAAATAATGGACTGGATGTCGGCCACGGCAATCGGGTCAATACCCGCAAACGGTTCGTCGAGCAAAAGGAATGAGGGGTCGCTTGCAAGCGCACGTGCAATTTCCAGACGGCGGCGTTCGCCACCGGAACAGCTCATGGATTTCGTCTTGCGGATGTGCGTAATCTTGAATTCTTCGAGGAGCTGTTCCAACTTCTTTTTGCGCTCGGCACGCTTCATGTCTTGCGTTTCGAGAATCGCCATGATGTTGTCTTCAACGGAGAGCTTGCGGAAGATGGACGCTTCTTGCGGAAGGTAACCCACGCCGAGGCGGGCGCGCTTGTACATCGGCTTGTCCGTCATCTCGATATCGTCCAAAAAGATGTGACCTGCATCCGGGCGGACCATGCCCACAATCATGTAGAACGTGGTCGTCTTGCCGGCACCGTTCGGGCCGAGGAGCCCGACGATTTCGCCCTGCGAAACTTGAATGGAGACATCGCTCACCACCTGGCGGTGACCATAAATCTTGCGCAGCTTGTCGGTGCGTATCGTGCTAACCAAATTTTTCACTGTGCTTCCTCCGTTTTCGCAGTTTCATCCGTCGGCTTTCCTTTTTCTTTCCGGCGGTTGAAAAGACCTCTCAACTTTTTGTCGTTCGCTGATTTCTTTATCGTCGTCGAATCGCTTTTAGTCAAATTCTTCTTTGAACTTTTTTCTTTTGCAGCAAGAGAATCAAGCCTTGCGAGCGAATCCTTCTTGGCGTTTTCCTTGACGCGGTTCGCCTTTTCCAAGTCGATAAATCGCCCACTGGCGTTCGTCTTGCGGCCCAAGAGCTTGAGCGACTTCACGGCGTTCTTCTGGGCGTCGAACAAGATGTGAATCGTGTCGCCCGTCGCTTCGTTCTTGCCAGAGACAGTCCTATCCTTTTTCACGTAGAAGTATGTGCTCTGAGCCTTGCCCGAAACAATTGCGCGATCCATGCGGCCCTTTTTAAAATACAAATCGAGGCGGTCACCGTCCATCAAATTGCGATAATCCTGCAAGTCCGTTTCGTAGAAAAAGCCCTTGGCATTCACGTTCACGTAAAGACGTTCAATTTTCCCCTTCTTGAATTCGCAGTAGAGCGTGTCACCGAAGGCTTCGGTCACGTTGCCGGGATTGCCGCGCTTCGGGGCTTCGTTCTGGACGCCATGAGCATTGCGGATCACGAGTGCGGACTTGAGCATCTTGCCCGTTTCATCGAGCACGAGGAAAATGGAATCGCCCGTGAGGTGGTAATTTTTCATATCGCAAGTCGGATGGCCCTTCATGCTGAGCCAGTTGTCTTTGCGATTAAAGTAACCCGTATCGCAAGTGACTACGAGATCTTTCTGCGTGAGCTTCACATCTTGATAAGCTTGTGCAAAGCTGTTCTTCTTGTCGAAAATGAGGGAGCGCGAAGAAATCGTTACGGTATCAATCGTACCATTTTTCTGCTTTTCGTACTGATAAAGTCTCGGCGACATCGGAATTGAAACGATGTCTTCTTTGCGGTCGTACTTGAGGTACTGACCGGTCATGAGGTAACTGCCTGCGGAATCGCCTGCACTCACTTCGCCGGAGGCAATCGCAATTTCGCTTTTTCTTTGATAAGAGCCGTTCCTTGCGCGCACGAATCCGGACGGGTGCGTGAAGAGGAACCCGCCACCACATTCAACCGTTTCGGTATTGCGGTTCCAGGAGGCGCGCTGCGTCCTAAAAGCAACGCTGTCGTGAACAAAGTGAACGTTGCCGGTCAAGAGGAGAGTTCCGCGCTTGCGCGACACATCGAGGTTGTCGGCGTGGTACATGATGAGCGGCGAGGACTGCGCAAAAGCGAGAGTAGAGGCAAGGAAGGTCGCGGCGACGAAGAGGAATGCGCGGAAATTCATCACGGTTTCCCTGCCTTTGGCTTAGGCGGGAGACCGCGTGGCGGAGCCTTTCTAGACGGTGACGATGCGGGCTTTGACGCCTGCGATGACGATGACGGCGGATTGCTCAGACGTTCTGCCTCAGCCTGTCGTTTGTCTTCATCCTTCATGCGCTTTGCCGCATCTTGGAAAATACCCGTCACGTTAGAAAGGATTTTCCAGTTATCGAACTGCGCATCGCTTTCAAAACCAACGCCTTGCAACACGTCGCCATCTTCGGACACAACGCGCACATAGCTTGCGGTTCTGACCAAATTATCCTTCTTGTTCCAGAGGAGCGAATCCGCACGGACCGAGGCGCCCTTGGGAGTCAGCGCATAAACGTGACCGTAAGCGTAAACGTAAGTGAACGTCATGTCGAGACTGCCGGAGTCCGCACGCAAGAACGCCACGCGTTCGCCGATGGAATCGTAAATGTCCACGAACACCGGACGCACCGTTACAATTTCCTTGTCGGCCCAGCGTTCCAGATAAGCGGTTTTCAGACGCCAGTTCAGCACGCCCTTGTCGTAGCTGTCGAGAAGCGTCGTATCCGTAAAGAGCATCTGCGGGCGCTCGACGCGAATCCAAGGCTTGGGTTCCTCGATTTCTTCGCAACCGAGCAAAAATGCAGCTAGAACGGCACACGCGAAAACGCCCCACAAGCGAGAAGCCGGTGTAAGCATATTTTGAATGTTCTGCAAAAATTGTGCCACAAACACAAATTACAAATATAAAAGCACGTTATTTAAGGTTTTCTCGGAAATTTGAGGGAATTTGGGCGTATTTCTTGGGGAGAAGGAGATTATCACGCTGAAAGAGTTTTGAGCAGCTCTTTCTTAGTTGCCCCCAAAGCAAAAAACAACTTAATCATCAACTCAAGCGATACACTCGCATCCGCATGTTCCACTTTTGCATAACGAGATTGACTTGTTTTTGCAATAACCGCAGCGGACACTTGCGTTTCACCAAGTTTTTTCCTTTTAGCAATGAGAGCTTTTGCCAAAGCAACTTTCATCTCAACAATAGCCATTTCGGCTGGATTCAAGTCGAGGAATTCATCCACATCGCCAACGACCCAGCCCTTCTTCTGCAATCTTTCTTTTTTCGCTTGATCCATATTTAATTCTCCATATCATAAAATTTCAAACGCTTTTGACAAAGGCTTATCACCTCATCAGGAGTTTTATTCGTTTTCTTTTCAGTCCACAAAATCACAACAATTGCATCCGCATCTACACGATAAAACAACCTCCAAATTTTATTTTCGTCTTGAATTCGCAACTCGTGACAATGAACTCCAATTGACTGCATCGGACGACTTTGTGGCAAAGACAGATTCACCCCCGATTGCAACAATCGCAACAAATATCCAATTTCTATCCTCGCTTTCTGTGACAAAGGTGGAGTTTTCGGCAGTTCGTGCAACCAAACTAAAGGTTTATGTTTCGTACTCATAAATATATATCAGATTTGACATAATGTCAATAGTTTAAAATTAATGGGACATTATGCATTTGCAAAATTTATGCCAAAACAAGAATCGGCGATTTTGATTAAAAATCGTCAATTTTTCTCAAATAAAAAAGTGATTAATCGATTAAATCACTGATTAATCAGCTTTTCCGCCCCCCAAAAAATCGTCTTATAACTTTTGTACATTCAAGATAGAATACAGAAAAAAGGACTGCGCGGGGGCAGTCCTTTTGAAATGTTACTGGATCCTTCACTTCGTTCAGGATGACGAGTGAAAGCGGCGTCAGGATGACGAAGGTGCGAAGGTCAAGATGACGCTATAAAAAAGGCGACCCCGGCACAGTGGCCGGGGTGACATTGTAAAGGCAATCCCGCAACAAGTGCGGGATGACAGTAAGCGATTAGCCTTCGCGGCCGAGCATGAATGCCTTCTTGTTGCCTTCGTGGAACTTTTCGGCAAAGAGCTTGTTCAAAGCGACGAGCCACTGGTCCACGGTGAAGTCGAAGTGCTTGGAAAGCTTGCCGAGCATGGCGACGTTCAAAGCCTTCACGTTTTCGAGCTTGGAAACATCGATGTCAGCCGGCGTGAGGAGCACGCCACCCTGCTTCATGTAAGCTTCGTTCACGACAACCTGAGTTTCGTCAAAGACGACGAGGTAGTCGGCTTCGCCGCACGGGATCATCGGGGACTGCACTTCTTCATCTTTTGCAAAACGCACGTCAGAAGCGATGGAACCGCCGCGCTGGCTCATGCCATGGACTTCGGCTTTCTTCACGTCGTAACCTTGTTCGAAAACAAGTTCGGCCATCACGTCACTAGCCTTGATAACACCTGTGCCACCGAGGCCTGCAAATTTAACGTTAATTACGCTCATAATTATTCAACCTCTCTATTAAAAGTTATTGTTCTTCTTGGCAGCGGCTTCTGCTTCGGCCAAAGCCTTTTCGGCCTTTTCCTTGTTTGCCTTGTCCCAGGCAAGGATGCTCTTGAGGGCGAGAATGCAGGGGCTCTTAGCAACGATAAGCGTGAGTTCGTCCTTTTCGAGGGATTCCTTCACGAGACGCTTGAATTCTTCCGGTTCCTTGACCTGGTTCACTTCGTAGACGTTGTCGAAACCGGCGACCTTTGCGACTTCCTTGTAGTCAATCTTATATGCCGGAGAGTGGTCGAGGTGACGGCCCGTACCCGGGTGTTCCTGCTGACCGGTCATAGCGGTGATGCTATTGTCGAGAATGATGACGACATGGCCAGTTTCCGGGCGGTTGTAGCCCGCTTCCACAAGGCCGGTGATGCCGCTGTGAACAAACGTAGAGTCGCCAATCACGGAGACAACGCGCTTTGCCTGTTCGCGCGGAAGCACGTTACGGAGACCGATACCCATACCGATTGCGGCACCCATGTCAATCATGTAGTCCATGGCGCTAATCGGCGGGAGGGCGGCCAGCGTATAGCAGCCGATGTCACCGGAAACGATGCAGTCGAGTTCCTTGAGAACTGCGAAGGAGCTGCGGTGCGGGCAGCCCGGGCAGAGCATAGGCGGCTTACCCTTGACCGGAACCGGATCCGGGTTCTTGTCGCCAGCGATAATGCGGCGGACGCGGTTCACGTCGAGTTCACCAAAGCGGAAAATCGGGTCAAACTTGCTTTCGCACTGGATGCCAGCGGCCTTGATGTTTTCAGCAAGCCACGGGTCGTTTTCTTCGATGACCATGAGGCGCTTGCCTTCGAACTTCTTCGCGAAATCCTTGATGAGCTGCATCGGCAGCGGGTATGTCATACCGAGCTTGAGGATGCTTGCTTCCGGGGCGGCTTCGCGGACGTGGTGGTAGCTGATGCCGCTCACGATGATACCGAAATCGGCGCTGCGCATTTCGACCTTGTTCGGGCCTTCGGCAACGTTCCAAGCTTCCATTTCGTCCATCTTGGCGCGGAGGCGACGGCCAGCCGGTTTCGAGAATCCCGGCACCATCACGTGCTGGGCGATATTGCGTTCGAAGTTCGGCACCATTGCCGGGAGTTCTTCCTTCGGCACGACGATGGACTTGGAATGGTCCACGCGGGTGGTCATGCGGAGGATGACAGGAATCTTGAATTTTTCGCTCGTCTGCATGGCGATGCGGAAGAAATCGTAGGCTTCCTGGGAGTTGGACGGTTCGAACATCGGGCAAACGGATGCCTTCGCGTGGTTACGCGTATCCTGTTCGTTCTGGGAGCTGCCCTGACCCGGGTCATCGGCAACAATCCACACCATGCCGCCATCGACACCCGTGTAAGTTGCAGTATAGAGAACATCACTTGCCACATTCAAGCCAACCATCTTCATGGTGACAACACTGCGAGCGTGACCAAAAGCGGCACCGAGAGCGACTTCGGCAGCGACCTTTTCGTTCGGAGCCCACTGGGCATAGCCACCCAGTTCAGAGTAATCTTCCAAGATTTCGGTGGACGGAGTTCCCGGATAACCTGCGGCAAGTTGCACATTGCAATGACGCATGGAAAGGGAAATGGCTTCGTTGCCCGAAATCAGCATCTTTTTCGCATTTGGATCAAAAGCTGGCATGATATTCCTTTTTTGTTTTAATCGTTTTTTAAACGAACTGCAATATAGAAAAAAACTATTTTGTGCATCCTTGGCACGGACTTCAAGAAACGCAAAAACAAGAAGTAATTTTTTGTTATATATTAAATGATTCAATTTGCTTAACAACAATTGATGTCATCCTGAGCAAAGCGAAGACTACTCAGAAGGCGAGCGTTGCAAAAATGAGTGAACTCATTTTTATAACCGAGCCAAAGAGTAGGGGCTTAGCCCCATCCAGTTATTTCTCGTTAGCGATTACAAGACTTTACTGGATTGACGGCTACGCCGTCCGAGGCTTCGGCACAAAAATAGGTCTGCAAGCAGCCCTGCTTTGTGTGCCTCGCACTCTATTCTTCACTCCGTTCAGAATGACGCGATGAGTGAAATTAAAAATAAGAGGTAGAAAAATGATTGTTTCAAATTTTAGCGAAAGCATTAAGTTCGTTGGGGTGGATGACCGCGAGATTGATTTGTTTGAAGGGCAGTACAAAGTTCCTGACGGAGTTTCGTACAATTCCTACGTGATTTTTGATGAGAAGATTGCGGTCACGGATTCCGTAGACGCACACAAAGTAAGTGAATGGTTGACAAATGTTGAAAATGCGTTGCAGGGCAAAACGCCTGACTACCTAATTGTCCACCATTTGGAACCCGACCACGCCGGCGGCTTTCTTGAATTTATCAAGAAGTACCCGGACGCAACCATCGCCGCATCCGCAAAGGCGCTTGCATTCATTCCGCAGTTCGTCAAGCTTCCGGAAGGCACAAAGACGCTCACGCTCAAGGATGGCGACACGCTTTCGCTCGGCAAGCACTCGCTAAAGTTCATCGCAGCCCCGATGGTCCACTGGCCCGAAGTCTTGCTCAGTTATGACGAATCCGAAAAGATTCTGTTCTCCGCAGACGCATTCGGTACATTCGGACTTTCTAGCAAGCTCGGCGAAGACTGGGTGAGCGAAGCAAGACGCTACTACATCAACATCGTCGGGAAATACGGTTTGCAGGTGCAGGGTGTGTTGAAGAAGCTCGCGGGCATCGAAGTCAAGACGATTTGTCCGTTGCACGGTCCGGTTCTTACAGACAATTTAAGTTTCTACATTGACAAGTACAACACCTGGAGTAGCTACGCACCTGAAACGCAGGGCGTGTTCGTCGCCTACGCAGGCGTTTACGGCCACACGGCAGAAGCCGCGAAGAGGCTCGCCGAATCGCTCCGTGAAAAAGGCGTTGATGTAACGATTATGGATTTGGCACGCACGTACTCTTCGGAGACGGTCGCACAGGCATTCCGTTACAGCCATCTCGCCGTATGCGCAACAACGCTTGATGCCGGGCTCTTCCCCGCTGCCGAAAAGTTCCTCACGCACATCAAGGCGAAAAACTACTGCAACCGCAAAGTCGGCATTGTCGAAAACGGCACATGGGCACCCATGGCCGCAAAGAAAATGCACGAGATTCTTGACACGCTCAAGAACGTGACATTCTGCGAAACGACAGTCACGCTCAAGTCCGCCCTTGACGAGACTTCTGCCGCAAAGCTTGAAGAACTTGCCGTAGAATTCGCGAAGGATTTGGGGAAAGCGTAGTAGACGATAAAGGAGATGCCCTGTCGAAGCAGGGCATGACAGAATCCATGCAAAAAAAGTCGGCGGACGCCGACTTTTTCGTTTAGAAAATGTCACTGGATCCTTCAACCCTTACGGGTTTCAGGATGACGAGGTGAAAACGGGTTTCAGGATGACAAGTATGGAGATTCCGGCTTACTTCGACTCCGCTCAGCACAGGCTCTGGCCGGAATGACACTAAAAAAAGGTGACCCCGGAATGGAATCCGGGGTGACAAGCGCGAGGAGCGTTCACCAGTTACTTCTTGCTGGCGAGTTCCTCTTCGAGTTTCTTGTTGCGGCTGTCCTGCATTTCGCAGACATTTTTAAGGTTGTTTATTTCTGCGTTTTGCTTGGCGACCTGGTCCTTGAGATCTTCGCACTTGGCAGCGTAGGTCTGTTCGGATTCAATGCGGCTATTCAATTCCTTGCGGAGGCTGTCCACGGAATTGCGGAGCTTTTCGACGGCATCGTCGGCATCCTTGATAACCGGATTATCACAGGCTTCGTTTTCGTTGCAAGAACAGCATTTAAAAAACTTCTTTGTAATGGCAACAGTCGCTGCGGCACCGAGAATGGCACCGACTAAAAAGCTATTCGTCTTCATAGTCAAACTCCTTGTAATCAAATCCACCTAATAATATCCATTAAAAAAACGGGAAAGTCAAGTTTTTTTTAGAAAAATGCCTTTTTTACGAGAAATTATGGGTTCCCTCTCGTTGGTCGAGGATGACATATGCCGACCCCGGCACGGAGGCCGGGGTGACAAAGGTTAAAGCTTGCAAAAATGGTACAAAAATCTTATATTAATTTAAAATACTTCAAGGTGTATATGGTTGATCCTCTTTATTCCGTGCTAGCTTTTACCTGTGCGTTCGTCTTGCTGATTTTCAAGAATCAGTTTAGAATCGTATTGGACAAAAGCGAAAAAACAGACAAGGATTTCTTGTACCTTGCCAACTGGGTGATTGTATTTTGCCTCCAGGACGGTATCTGGGGGATTTTCGGCTGCGGAGCTATCAAGAACAACTTCCTGCTTTTCCTGTCATCCTCGTTTTTCCATGCGGCAGCCGCTGTCATGGCCTTTATCTGGCTCAACTACATATTGAATTTCATCAACATCGAGCGCGAAAAGGCTATTCCCGCCAAGATATTGTCCCTAGCGCTAGTCATATTCCAGCTAATCCTTCTTTTGATGAATTTCAGGTCAAGTTTTCTTTTCGGCATCAGCGACGAGGGCACCTACATCGTCATGAACGGGAGAAACCTGCTATATTACAGCCAATATTTCACATTCTTCGTCATTGCAATTTTTCTGGTTTACAAAACAGCGAGCGCAAAAAAGACAAGCGCCCGCAAACACTATGCCGCAGGGTTCCTGTTTATTTCGGCACCGGTCCTGTGCGGTTTTCTGCAAAGGGGATTTCCATTTTCTCCGTGTGATTCCATCGGATCCATGCTCGGCTGCTGCACCATCTACGCGTTTTTCATCTCGAAAATTAGCCGCAACAGGGACTTGTCGCAAAAGGCGGTCATCATCGCAGGGCTTTCTTCGGACTACGACGTGGTCGTGTACGTCAATATTCCCAAGAACCAAGCCAAGTTCTACCAGATCAGCGAAAAGTTCACCCCGCTCCTGTGGGAAGGTCGCAATTCCACCAACCCCAAGGATTTCGACAACTTTATGAAGCGCATTTACGTCCCCAACGAATTTAGCGAATTTATCGAAAAATCGACAATTGACAAGTGCATCGAACTTTTACAGAGTGCCCCCTATTATACCATCCCATTCCTCGCAAGCATCAACGGACAGATTGAGCATTACCGCCTGAAAATCGCAAGCGACAAAAGCAACGCCCAGGGGTTCATTATCGGCATTATCAACGTCGAAGAGGAACATCGTCTAGAAGAAACCGCACAACGCTTGAGAAAGGATCTCCAGCATACAAAGCTCATTGCGAACAAAGACCCGCTCACAGGAGTCGGGAGCGCCGCCGCGTTCAAGGCAAAATGCGAACTGATTGACAACGAAATCAACGCCAAGGACAAAATAAAATTTGCGCTTGTAGAATGCGACGTCAACGACCTGAAGGTTATCAACGATACGTTCGGGCACGACATGGGCGATGAATATCTCAAGAACTGCAGCAAGGTTTTCTGCGATATTTTCAAGCACAGCCCGGTTTTCCGCATCGGCGGTGATGAATTTGTCATCATCCTTTTCGGCGAACAGTACGAAAAACGCGCAGAACTTTTTGAAAAGCTGAAATCATCCGTGAACCGCAAGCCAGACGCCCCGAAGGAGAGCATTTCGTTTGCGGCAGGCATGGCGGATTACAGCAGCAAAATTGACGAATGCGTTAAGGACGTGCTCAAGAGAGCCGACACGTTCATGTATATAAATAAAGGGAAGTTTAAGAATTAACGGATTTGTGCAGGGAGCTCTCCGCCTCCGCGGAGAGAAGACACAAAAAAACCCCGGGTCTTTCGACTCGGGGCTTTTCAGCGGGAAGAGCGAGATTCGAACTCGCGATAGGATTTAGTCCTATACGTCCTTAGCAGGGACGCGCCTTCGGCCAACTCGGCCATCTTCCCATCTTGGGGACACTAATTTTAACAAAATTTCAGCAAAATTTCAAGGGGTAACAGCCAAATTCATTGATTTTCCACAAAAATAGGCCTATTTTTTACATATTACGGGCTCCCAGGCAGGCCACCCCTTCAAAACTTTTATATCTTGTAAGTCGTTAATAGTCAATAATTTACGGAAACATGAACAAGTTTGTCAAAATCATCGTCGCCATCTTCCTTGTAGCCTTGATTTGCTACATCCCTTTTTACATCGTCGTGTTCAAGATCCTCCCCGAACGCGACCCGGACAACCAATTCAACCGCGCCAATATTTTGCAGGTGCTCTCCGGCGAAACCCGCGTCTTCTATGAAGACGGCGAAAACCTGCTCGGAGCATTCTTTGACGCGAACCACCGCGTGTACGTACCCTACGGCGATATTCCGGTCAACTTGATCAACGCCCTTATCGCAGCCGAAGACTCCCGTTACTGGACCCACAACGGTTATGACCTCAAGGGTTTCATGCGCGCCATGGTCAATAACATCAAATCAGGGCGTGTCAGCCAGGGCGGATCCTCACTCACGCAGCAAGCGGTCAAGAACATTTTTGGTCGCGAAGAGCGTAGCGTCAAGGAAAAACTCAAGGAATTTTTGAACGCGCTCCGCATGGAGAAGCATTTTACCAAGGAAGACATCCTGGAATTTTACCTGAATCAGTTCCACGTTTCGGGTACGGGCAAGGGTGTGGCTATCGCCGCCCAGTACTTCTTTAACAAGGAACTCAAGGACCTGACGCTTGCCGAATGCGCATTCATCGCAGGCTCGGTGAAGGGACCGTTCAACTACGACCCGTTCATCCAGCGCACCGAAGAACGCAGGCAAAAGGCAATCGAACGCGGCGAGACGCGACTCCGCTACGTACTCGGACGCATGGTCGAAGAAGGCTACATCGAACAGGCCGACATGGATGCAGCCACCGCAAAGCCTTTGGAATTCAACCACGGCAACTTCCGCTTCACAATGAGCACGACGCTCGAACGCTTGGAAGAACGCCTCGACAGCGACTTTTTCCACGAACTTTTCCAAAAGGAAGGCATCGAAGACTGGCGCAAGGCTCAGCTCGAAATCACGACAACTTTGAACGCCAAGTCGCAGGACGCCGCCAAACGCGCATTGCAGACAAACATCAGCAACTTGCAATTACAGCTCGGTGGCTTTGTGCTCCCGAAGGCGCAATTTGCAAACCGCGCCCGCACCGCTCGCAAGGGCGATTACCTCTACGGCGCCGTGGATAGCGTTTTCTACGATACAACCGGCAGACTGCAATCGCTCAAGTTGAACTTCGGACAGCTCAAGGGCATTGTCACGGAGCAGTCCGTAAACGACTTTGCCAAGCTCGCCGGTGGCGATGTGAACAAGATTCTCGCGACCCAGCTCAAGCCGGGCGCCATTCTCCTCGTGAGCATCATCGACGAAACCCCGATTGACGGTTACGCACAGTGCAAAATTGAAACAGAACCGGTGCTGCAAGGCGCACTCGTCGCCATCCAGAACGGCAAGGTGCTCGCAAGCCAAGGCGGGTTCCACAACACAGGATTTGACCGTAGCTTCAAGGCGCTCCGCCAACTCGGTTCTAGCTGGAAGCCGATTCTTTACGCTCTCGCCCTCAAGTACCACTGGAACTACCTCGACAATCTTGAAAACGAATTCAACGCTTTCCAGTACGGGAACCAGTTCTACTTCCCGCGCCCAGACCACAAAAACAAGGGTGACGTTGTCAGCATTGCATGGGCCGCTACGCGTTCCGAAAACATTGCAAGTATTTGGCTTTTGGAACACCTCATGGACAAGCTCTCAGACAAGGAATTCGAAGACGTCGCTCGCGAAAACGGATTTGCACGCAACCCGGACGAAGAACGCATCAAGTTCGTGGAACGCTTGCGCGACAAGTTCGGCCTCATGATGAAGGAAGACGTCAAGCGCGAAATCGAATTCACGAAGGCACGCGATGCGCTCGTGGAACGTTATATGAACGACGGCAAGGTATTGCAGGCCCGCGCCGTGCAGAACTTGCGCTACGGCACGTTTACGGACATCGGTTTGAAACAAGCGAAGCGCGACCCGAAAATTACGAAGTACGTAAACCACAACTTTAAGCGTTACTCTGAAATCTGGCGTGCCCGCGAAATCCAGGAGCTCGACCCGGATGAATCGACAAAGCTCTTGCCGCTCGATTCCGTACAGCTGATCGAAAACTTTACGCTTGCCGACTTTAAACGTTTGAACGCCATGATTGAACCGGTCGATAGCGATGCAGATTACTTTGACATGGCTCATCTGCGTTACTGGCCGGATTACCGCCGTGCGCTTGCGATGGCCGACTACGCCCGCTTTGCCAACGAAATCGGCATCCACCAGAAATTGCAGAAAGTGTTCAGTATGCCGCTCGGCGTGAACGACATTACGCTTGCCGAAATCACGACCGCCTACCAGACGCTCCTCACAGGCAAGATTTTCAAATGCAAGGACGCCAACTGGACCGAAGCCTGCTTTATCAAGGAAATCAAGAACCGCGACGGCCGTACGATTTTCAGGAACAAGATGGAATCGATGACGGTGCTTGACGATACCGTGACAACGCAGATGGGCGTGATGCTGCGCTCCGTGTTTACAAACGGTACGGCACATAGCCAGCTCACCGCACTGAGCGTCAAGAATCCAGAAGGCGCATCGAAGCTCCGCTATCCGGTAATGGGTAAGACGGGTACAACAAACGATTACCGCAACGTGGCGTTCCTTGGAGCGCTCCCGACGTACGTCAAGGAAAAGAACGGCATCGCACTGGATTCCGTGATTGCCATTGGTAGCTATGTGGGCTTTGACGACAACAAGCCTTTGAAATCGGGACGCACGCGTATTGCAGGCGCCTCGGGTGGTTTGCCGCAATGGGCTTCGTTTGCGAAGGAAGAAATCGACATTCTCGGCATTCCGAAGCAAATCGACTTCCTCGACATTTCGATGATCGCCACGGGCGAAGTGCCGCTGATGCTGACAAACGAACGTGGAGAACTCACGGTGGACCCGATGACCGGCGAAGCTTTGGTGAACGGCGAAAAAGGCCGCCCGCTCCCGTGGCTCGATGTGCCAGGATTCACACCGCCGCAAGTACAGAAGATAGCCGCCGAAACAATTGCAAAATCTGGAATTGTCGTGAGCTTGCCGATGCCGCAGACAACACCGAGTAACGCACAGCCGGGTGCAGCAGGCGCCGAGAACGCAACGCCAACGGCCGCACCGCAAACGCAAGCAAGCGCTACGACGCCGGCCGAGACCGCACAAAATGCAACAGCGCAAGCTGGGACAGCGCCAATCACAAGCGCGCCGAAGCCGCAGCAAGTCATCCCTGCTGATGCAAGGCCAGTTTCAGAAGTCATGAAGGCAGATTCCATCAAGAAGGCAAAGGAAGCCGCAAAGCAGATTCCACTTGATCCGCAGCAGACGTTCACGCCAGTTCAGCCGCCAAAACCGCAGGCCGCCATGCCCAAGGATGACGACTGGGATTTGCCCGAAAACTTCAGCAGCAAAAATGCATTCGTGCCCATCGAAGCCGATGCTGAATAACGCATAAACGATTCCTTTGATATAAGCCCATTGAATCCAATGGGCTTATTCTTTTTTGAAGTATTATTTTTTCAAAAAAAGTATCAATACTCTCAACAGTGTATATTTTTGAAAAAAGGGGAATCGCTATGGCCTATTGTAAAATTATCTTTTTTGCATTTTTCGCCCTTTTTTGCAATACTTTTGCACAACCCGTACCTCCATGGTACGAAACAGGAGCGAACAAAAACAATCCTGACACTCAAATTGACAGCGTTGCAATTTACGAAAATTTATACGCACAAGCAAACGCCAATGCAAATTACAAACCTAACATTATAGGAATGGCTGTCGGAGGAACCCTTACCGTCTTAGGAACGGTTTTCATTATTTCCGCAGCAACGGACACACCAGAAAAAAAATCTATCAATTGCAATGGTGAAACAACAAGCGCCTCAAAAAAAACTTGTGAATTTCAAGAATCCACAACAAACACAATACAAGACTTTGGAAGTGGGCTTAAAGTCGGTTTTTCTTACATTATAGGCGCCACACTTTCTCTTATCGGCATCCCCATTTTTATATACAATTTCAACAAATACGAAAGCCATAGAAATAATGCCATTTACTGTGATGAAATCCAACAAAAACTACAGTATTACAAATCAAGACATAATTCAACCCAATTAGTAATCACACCTTCTGTAAACCTAATGGGCAGCATCGGTTTCAATGCACTTTTACGTTTTTAATTTTTCAACAAGGAGCAACTGCTATGTTTAATAAAAAAATCATTTTCATAATTTTATTCGTATGTTCATTTTGCAGTGCATTCGCCATGGACAATCAACATAGTTCAGCCGATTCCAGCATTCCGTTGAATACAAGCACCGAAATCGACAGCGTCGAATTTTATGAAGATTTAAGCAGAGAATACGGAAAAGACGCAAGCTACATCCCTAATTCTATTGGTATAGCCATAAGCGCTCCCCTAACTGTCCTTGGGACAATTTTTGTTTTTGCAGGGATCCCTCAAGCTGGCGATAGCGGATTCAAGGGAGTTGGAGGAGCCATTGCCATTTTTGCTGGACTCCATGTACTTGGAGCGGGACTTCCCATTCTATTATACAATATCAGACGATACCACACGCACAAAAAACATGCAGAAAAACGTGACGAATACAAAGAAGCCGCAGAACGATACAAAACAAAAAGGAATTCCACACAAATAAAACTTGTTCCCTCTATAGATTTAGCGAATGCCGGTGCAGGCATAAACGCAACTATACTTTTCTAGTGGATTAAAGTTTTTTGACCAAGGCATAATCAAACCATTCGCCGACGCGATTATCCTAATTTATTATCTTTTACATAAGGATATTTTTTTCGGAGATGCTTCATGTCAAAAAAGACTGTTTTTGTCCAGATGGCAACAATCGCCGCAGCATTTTCGCTCACGGCATGCATTAACGGAAGAAATCAATGCCCCGCCCCAGATGCAACCCGTGTTAGCACCTCGCCGATTATTTTAGGGCAAGACACCGTTCAAACAACAGAAACGCAGACCGGCAAGTATTCCGAGATGCAGGTCGTCACCGGCGATAGCGCTTCGCAGATTCTCGACCAGTTCAAGCTCTCAACGCCCGACCAGATTCTGACTCCGGAACAGACGCCGACCATTCTCGTACAAACTCGAATCGATACGGTCTTGATGATGTTGCCGCCATGCGACAAGACGCATTTTTCGCATTGCACACTCGAAACGACGATGGACCCGTACAAGGCATTCCCGGCACTCGCCAATTACGTCTTTAGCTACGCCGACACGCTCAGCCGCGCAGGCCAAACAGACTCCGCCTCCGTCATCTTGAACAGCTTCTCGACAATGGCTCCGATGTGGGAAAAATGGCAAGCGCATTCGGATACGCTCCGCGAAGCTTTCGGCAAACGCCGTGAAGAAAAGGCAAAAGAATTTGAATCGATGGCACTCCAGATTCAGAACATGAACCGCGTGCAAGCCTCGTACAGCATGGTCGCCGAAACGGCTGACAGTTTGATTGCTCAGCTCGCTCCGGGTGACTCGCTCGCGAACTGGGCTAAAGACCAGAAGAAAATCGCTTATACGAACACACTCAAGAAAGCTTCGAAAGAATTTGACGAAATTAAGATTCTCGCCGATGAAAAGGCGCAATTCGCCGAAGCCCGCAAGCAGACCGAAACTTTCCGCATCCGCTACCGCGATTTCGAAGATACGCTCCATGTGCAAGCATTCTTGAATCACGTTGACGAACTCGAAAAGGCTACCGATTCCGAGACCGCCAAAATGTGGGAAAAGCAGGACCCTGCCGCAGCACTCGCCAAGGCCGACACGCTTATTGCAAACGAAAAGTTTGACAAGGCCAAGGATTTGCTGAACAAACTCAAGACGAGCAAGCTCCGCAAAGAAGCAAACGAAAAGTACATCGCTCTTGCCGATGCCTACTGCAACAAACAGCGCAAAACAACATCGCAGATTTTTGCCAAGTCCTTGAAGCAAACGGACGAAGAAAAGAAAAAGAAATTGCTGAACGACGCCATCGCACCACTCGACAAATGCCTTGCGGAATTCCCGGAAACAACGCAGCGCGAAAAAGTCGAAAGCAACAGAAAGTTTATTGAAAAGGAACTCGCCAAGTGACAGACTGGTGGAATTACGCCCAGTACCCGGCGTTCTTTATTTTGGGTGCAGTCGTAAGTCTCATCAACAGCATCGCAGGCGGCGGATCTACGCTTAGCCTCCCCATCATGATTTTCCTCGGGCTCCCCGCGACCGTCGCCAACGGCACAAACCGCATCGGGCTCATCATCGGGAATTTCAGCAGTGCTTTTAATCTCGCACGTCATGGCTATTTGAACAAGAAAATTTTCTTGCAGCTCTTGTTGCCGACATTTTTTGGCGCACTCGTCGGCGCTTGCTTTTTGGTGCGCATTGGCGATAAACTATTTCAGGCGATTCTCGCCGTCGTGATATGCCTTGTGGTCATCATGAGCAACTTGCGAAAGGACATTCTCGGAAAGCCTCCCGAGAATCCGCCCGAGAAACTCACCGTCAAAGGCGCCATCGGATTTTTCGCCATCGCTGTCTATGGATGCATTGTGCAGGTGGGCGTTGGGTTCGTGCAAATATTTGGACTCACGCGTTACACCGGTCTTGACCCAATTCACGTGAACGCCGTCAAGAATGCACTTACGAACGTGTTCCTGATCGTAAGCACAGTGGCACTCGGCATCGCAGGGAAAATTGACTGGCCAATAGCGATTATCATGGCCGCAGGCGCCTGGCTCGGCGGCTACCTCGGCAGCTTCACGCAGCGAAAAAAAGGCAACAAGTTCATCCAGCGATTTATCAGCATTTGCAGTATCGGCATGGCAATCGCGCTCGTGGTGGACTTGGTGATGAAATAAGCCTAGCTCACCGGATTTCTGTGACTTTCGAAGAGTTGCCGTAGATTGACGGCATCTCTTTTTTCTTGTTCCGTCTTGAGGTCTTCCATAATCTGTGCGAAATAAGCAGCCCTTCCAGTATCTTTTGCAAGGAAGGCGTCTTCGTAACTGTCTTGAGCTACTGCAATTACTTCTGGATTAAAGTTGGGCATAAACCCATACTTTTTACAAGCAGCAATCATATCGTCATCGTTTATACTGCTGTAGTCAAAATTCGTGCGTTTAAGGAGCATGACCATATCGCCCACGATTTCAAGCATTACATTTTCAGAAGACGAAAAGCGCGAGCGTAAAAAGCTGCAATATACAGCCACATCATACATCTTTTTGTACATAAAATAATCTTTCAAAAAGCGGAAGCAATGGATCATATCGCTAGAACGATACGTGTACTTCATGGCAGAAACAATTTCTTTGAGCAAGTTCTCCCAATGACCTTCAGCACTGCAGAGCATCGCATACAAGATTCTGCATTTTGCAGAGGTCGGGTTCCACTGGACGGCTTCGGTCACGCCTTTCAACGCCGTAGAATAATCGCCTAAATCTAAAGCGGCGAGCGCATACTGGCGATAGATCCAGTCCATCGGGCAGACGACGCTGACGTTCTTTACCTGTTGCGACGGATTCTGGTAAAAATGCTGATAAAGCACCCATTCCATTTCGTCCGAAATAGCGACATAGCGGACATCATCGCTAGTCACAAATGGATGTTCTTTAAGCACCCGCATTAGCGGTTCAAGAATTTTGAGAGACTTTTCGTAATCCTTATTCTTGTACGCATCCAGGGACAAACTCAAAATTTCCATCACGCCTTTTCGACCACCAATCTCTTCGAGCTTCTTGCTCATGATGGCGGACTTTATTTGGAAGAGGTCTTCCTGATTTTTGGCGTCTTCGATAGATATCATACATAAATAATGTACATTCATTAGCCGTTTAAAACAATAGCATTCATCGGCAACACCAAACGCATTAGCACTTAAGCGTCGGTTTTTGCTTTGCGAATTTTCGATTTCTGTTTCCGGCATTTCTTTTTTGGCTTTAGGCGTTCACCAAGACCCGATCGCAATTCGCCTTCTAATGCAGAATCACCCGCAGCAAGGAGTTCCTTTTGCGGGCGTTTAAGCTTTTTAATACGCGCTTCCAGGCGGAGCGCTTCTTCGCGAGTTTCGAGTTCAAATGTGCGTAAAATGCATTCCGGCGGGAACGCTTTGGTAAACCTCGCGCCACGCCCACTGCAATGTTCCTCATAGCGGGCATCGACATCCACGGCATAGCCCGTGTAAATGCGGTCACCCTTGCAACGGAGCATGTAGACAAAGTGAGCTTTGGTCATTACCGTATATGGAGATGCCGGCATGCTTCGACTACGCTCAGCACAGGCTGCGGCCGGCATGACATTCCTAAGTTCTAAACTCCACCAACTATTCTTTCTTAGACACAATGCTCATGTAGATGGTACCGAGGATGGCAGCACTAAAGCTTCCGAGGAGGATGCCAAGCTTTGCAGAGTCCTTGTTCGCACCGTCCTCAAAAGCAAGGCCAGTGACAAAGAGAGCCATCGTAAATCCGATACCGGCAAGCATGCCACCACCCCAAAGGACCTTCCAGGAGTAGCTCGGCTTCTTGGAAACGCCAATCTTCACAGAGAGGAGGCTGAAGAGGAAAATACCAATCGGCTTACCGAAGATGAGAGCGAGAGCCACAGCACCAAGCACAGGCACGTCAAGGCCACCGAGCTTGATTTCGACACCGGCATTTGCAAGCGCAAAAATCGGCATGATGCCAAAGTTCACCCAAGGCACAAGCATCTTGTACAAGCGTTCCTGCAAGGAGACGCTTTCGCTTGCCCCGCGCTTGAGCATCGTAAAGACTTCATACTGTTCGTTGCGGTCCTTCGTCTCGCCAGAGAGCACGTTTCCAACACTGTTCGTGAAGCTTGCGACCATGCCTTTCGCCACCACGGCTTTCGCAGGCACGGAAAGGCCAAGGAGCACGCCCGCAATCGTCGGATGCACCCCGGACTTGACAAAGAACGCCCACACGGCAATACCCGTGAAATGGAGCAGCAGCATGTTGCGGACACCGATGCGGAAGAACACGTTAAACAAGGCGAGGAGCACAAAAGCCATTCCAAGAGCGCTAAAGTTGATGCCGTCGCCGCTCGGGTAGCCAATCGCAATCACGAGGATTGCACCGATATCGTCCGCAATGGCCAAAGTCAAAATCATCACGCGGAGCGCATGCGGCACCTTCTTGCCCAAAATCGCCATGCAGCCCACCACAAACGCGATATCCGTCGCCGTCGGGATTCCCCAGCCATGTGACGTACCCGGAGGACAAAGAGCCAAGTAAATCAGCGCCGGGAAAAGCATACCGCCAGCAGCCGCAATAATCGGGAGGCTCGCCGCCTTCGGATCGCGGAGTTCGCCATAGGTCATTTCGCCCTTGACTTCAAGCCCGATATTGAAGAAGAATATCGTCATCAGCGCATCGTTGATGAACCAGTGCAAGTCGCCAGTGCCCACCCAGCTGCCAATCGTCACCACGAACGGCAAATGCCAAAAGTGCTCGTACGATGACGGACTCAGGTTCGCCCAGATGAGAGCCGCAAGCGTCATAATGATAAGCACTATGCCGCCCGTCGTCTCCACCTTCATCAGGCGCTCGATCGGGGTGATAATCTTACGTACCGGGGTTTCCGGAAACATATCTTCAATTTTATCGCTGCTTGTTACTCGTGCTGACATATGTTTTCAATATAGATAACTTTTTACATTTTTTTGGAGCTGTACCGCCGTTGTAACAGATAAATAGGAATAAAATTACAAGAACATCGCAAGCACGTCCTTCAGCTTTTCAATACTGACCGGCTTTGCGATATGTTCGTTCATGCCCGCCTCGAAAGAAGCCTTGCGGTCTTCGTCAAACGCGTTAGCGGTCATGGCGATAATCGGGATTTCGGCAACATCCTTGTTTTCGAACGCGCGGATGCGCTTTGTCGCCTCGTAACCGTCCATCACCGGCATGCGAACGTCCATCAAAACGACGTCAAACGGCCTCGATTTTGCCTTTGCAAGCATTTTCACGGCAATATCGCCATCTTCCACCGCCGTCACAATAAAACCATTGTCCTGGAGGATTTCCATCGTAATTTCGCGGTTGAGGATATTGTCTTCGACAAGGAGAATCCTCTTTCCTGCAAATCCGGAATTGGCAACATCATTGCTTTCGTCGCTCTTCTTGGACTGCACAAGCTTGAATTCAAACGTCATGACAACTTCGGTACCGACATTTCTTCGGCTTGCAATTTCAATCTGGCCACCCATCATCTCGACGGAATTCTTCGTGATGGCAAGTCCAAGGCCCATGCCGCGGACATCTCTCGACACTGCAGATTCTCTCGTAAACGGTTCATAGACCGTCTTGAGGAACTCTTCGCTCATGCCGATACCGTTATCCTTGATGCGGAACTCGTAGGCCGCATAGCTAGACTTCGTGAGCGGCGTTTCCTTGACGCTCATCGAGACAGAGCCACCTTCCTTCGTAAACTTGATCGCGTTCGAAAGCACCTTGAGGAGCACCTGGCGCAAGCGTTCCTTGTCGCAAACGACTTCGTCATCATTGATGCCGACGCAATCCAGCTCAAACTTGAGGTCCTTCGCCTGCAAGTCATTGCGGATATCGCGTTCCACCTCATGGATGACTTCGAACAAGTGCATCGGACCTTCGTTGAGGTCGAACTTGCCTGATTCAATACGGCTCATGTCGAGAATGTCGTTGATAATCGAAAGCAGGCGATCGGAGCTCTGGTCAATTTTCACAAGGCAATCCTTGACGCGTTCGCTATCCCCCAAATGCGCAGACGCAATCGAGGTAAGGCCGATAACGGCATTGAGCGGCGTACGGATTTCATGACTTATGCTATTGAGGAATTCCTTCTTGGCACTGTTTGCGGCCTGTGCTGCCGAGAGCGCCTGTTTCAAAGCCTCAGCCTGCGTTTCGAGCTGTTCCTTCTGCTCCAGCTGCAAACGAGTGGATTCATCGACGCTGATAAAGCCCGCCACGATCTGGTTCTGCGCATCAGGAGCCTTACCCGCCATCACAAACTTGAGCTGCCAATATTCAACCACACCATTGATAATCATGCGGTAGTTGACATAATAGGCGCCCTTCGCCGCAAGCTTTTCACTCACAACTTCGCTAGACGTCATTTCCATGAACATCTTGCGGTCATCCGGGTGCACAAGAGTATTTGCAATCAGCTTTAGGCGGTCTTCAAAGTTCCCGACCTTTCTCCAGTTCGGATTATCCGCCCAGTTATTCTTCTTGACGTAATAAAGATGATCTTCACGTGTAGAGGGGTTGATAAAGCTCACGAGCGTAAAGTCTTCCGAAAGGCCCTTGATTACCGAAAGTCTTTCACGTTCGGCTTCGATAGCAACCTTTTCGTCGTTCACGTCTTCAACACCGATAAGCACATAGCCATCGCCCTTACCATCAGCAAGGCCAATCAGCGTATGACGCAGCCACACCCAGTTGCCATTGATGAACCAGCGCATGTCCACCACTTTTCTTGACTCATTCGGGCCCATCATCTCCAGGAAAGCGTCCTTGTTGAACACGCTATGGCAAAGTTCCAAATCATCCTTGTGGATTTTCGTGAGCTCATCATTGTTCATGATGTCGTACAACGAAACGTTACAGTCAAACCGACTGAGGATTTCCTTGTACAGATCGTTCATGGCACTCGGGTAAACAACATACGATCCCGATTCCGGATTCACGTAGTAAATGTGAATAAAGTTCTTGGACAAAAGACCGAGAAGTTTCATCTGCATGTAGCGCACCTTGCCCACTTCGTCTTGTTTCATACGTTCAGTCTCGTTCACAATGCTTCGGATGGCCACACGGCGGAGCAACACAAAATAAGCCGCAAAAAATACGAACACTACAACGCCAAAGCAAAGAAGGATAAAGCGGACTTTATGGATTGCCGACATCGCCACCTTTTCAGGAGACGAAATCACAATACTCCAGTGATTCACTGCCAAAGGCTTGTAATAGAAACAGTTCGATTCTTCCCAGTAGTTTTCGACGCAGGCTTCACCAGAAGCGCCAGCAAGTACGCTATCCACAAGGGCAGAGAACAAGCCCTTTTCATTATCCATCTCGTTCTTGTAATCATGGACGCTCTTCAGCGAATCGTGCTTGGTATCTGCAATCAGGCGGCCATCGTCGCGATTGATGACGTACACGTACATTTTACGGTCATAGCGCTTGTCCTTACGCAAGTATTGATGGATCAAGCCCAAACTGAAATTCCAGTAGGCCACAGCAACCGTATGACCATGACTTTTAATCGGCACAAAATGGTACAAGAGCTTTTCTTCTTGCTTATCGCTTTCAAGGCGCACCGTCACATGCGGATTCGGCGTTGCCTCCTGTTCAAAGGACAACTTCATTTTCGAGGAACTCGTTACCACGCCATCTGGCAAAATCACCGTATCGCCCGGCAAGAGAATGCTGATTTTCTGGTCGCGCAAAAACGGCTGCATTTCACCCAATTTCGGCTGCAGGCTGTCAACAGAATAATCGCCACGGTCCCCCAAGGCATCCGCCACAAACTGGAGCGCTCCACCGTAATGCAGGTTATTCATTATAAATTCGTTCGACGCCACCTCGGCATATTCACGAAGTCTATTGAAGCAACCGTCTTCAACGATTTTCAAAACCTTTTGGCAGATAAACAAAAAAACAAAAGCCGTCACCACAAAAAGAATTACAGCAAAAACAAGGTGATCCTTATGCATCACCTTGTCATTATGGGTACCATCAATATTTTTCAGCATTCAGTCATCACTTCTTGAGGAATCTTGACAAAATATACTTCATTTTGTCAATGTCAATAGGTTTCGAAATGTGTTCATCCATGCCTGCATCAAGGGCCGCCTTGCGGTCTTCTTCAAAGGCATTTGCCGTCATGGCGACAATCGGTATGCGGGACTGATAACCTGCCGGAAGCATGCGGATTGCACGCGTTGCCGCAAAACCGTCCATCACAGGCATCTGCACGTCCATGAGCACAAGATCGTACTGCCCGGGCTTTGCATTTTGCATAAGTTCCACAGCCTGTTTTCCATTTTCCGCCGTAAACACAATAAATCCGTTGTCGTCAAGAATATCGCATGCAATCTGGCGGTTCATTTCGTTATCTTCGACAAGCAAAATCTTTTTGCCCTTGAAGCTGAAATCACCGATCTGCATTTGGGAACCGACACTCTTTTTGCCATGCAACTTGAAGTCGATACTCAAGACAACTTCAGTACCTTTATTCTCTTCGCTAAAGATCTGAATGCTGCCGCCCATCATCTCGACAATGTTCTTCGTGATGGACATTCCAAGGCCAGTTCCCTGAATACCGCTCACCGTCGAAGAATTGGCGCGCGTAAACGGCTCGTAAATCGTCTTCAGGAATTTTTCGCTCATGCCCATGCCGTTATCGCGAATACGGATTTCAAATCGAGCCGAATTCGGCTTTTCCGATTCCCGTTCGTCCACCACCATTGTAACCGAGCCGCCCTCTTGCGTGTACTTGATAGCATTCGAAAGGACATTCAAAATCACCTGATTCAGTCGCAGCTTGTCGCACACGATTCCTGAATCATAGATATTCATATTCACATCAAACGAGAGTTTCTTCGTATCGACGTCGGCCTGCACAATGTCCTTGAGGGCGTTGATAATTTCAATCAGGTCTTCGTCTTTTTCCGAAAGCACAACCTTGCCCGATTCGATACGGCTCATGTCGAGCACATCGTTAATGAGCGAGAGCAAATGATTGGAACTCTGGCCAAGCTTGCGCAAGTAATCGAGAACCACTTCCTTTTCATCAATGTGTGCCATGGCAAGGCCCGTAAAGCCCACGATTGCATTCATCGGCGTACGGATATCATGGCTCATGTTCGAGAGGAACGTCGTCTTTGCACGATCCGAAGACTGCGCCATCGAAAGAGCCTTCTGGAGCATCACCTGCTGCTTTTCGAGCAAGTCGTTCTGCTCGGCAATCTTCGCATCCAGTTCCAGTTTTTCAACCTGGTCATCGCTCAACAGCAAGAACGAAAGCACAAACGAGACAACCTCGCCATCGTCATTGCGTTCGATAGTCGTGAACTTTGCACGCAGCCATTCACCGCTTGCAATCTTGAATTCCAGTTCGCGCTGGTCGGTCCCCTTCAAGAACTTTTGCACATAGAACAGGTTCGACAGCTTCAGCCAATCCTGCTGGAATTCGTCTGAGACAATACTGCTGATTTGCTTGATTTCGGAAGAGTACGAACTGTACAGCGGGCGTTTCTCGACCCACGAGACATTCGAAGATTTAATGGTGCGAAACGAATTGTCTTCGACATTCACAAAGTAGATGGACACGTAATCATCGTACAGGATGTCGTTCACAAAGTCCTTGAGGATGAGGTCGTCCTTTTCGGCAAAGCCAAGCGCAACAGCCTTCGGCTTATCGAATTCATCGCCCACCTTCACGAACTTCATTTCGCAATAGTGCGGTCTGCCATCGACATTCCCGCGATACGTCGTGATAAAAGTCTTCTGCCGAACAAGTTGCTTTTTAATATTGTCGAGCGTTCCGGCCTCGTGCATCATCTGGCGATCACGTTCCCAAACAACACCATCGACATATTCTTCAAAGGCCTTGGAATACGAAACACCCGAACGGAAACGACGACCAAACAGCGACTCCGATTCCTTGTTCATCGAATACGGCGTAATCGCATCCTTTTCAAGATCAATGTAATAAACAGAAGAATATTCCGACGCCAAGACATCAATGATTTCCAGGTCCTGTTCAATCTTCTTCTGATGCATACGTACCGTGCGGATCTGTTCATCCTTGTCGGCAAAGCCAATCACAAAAGCTTTTTGCCCCTTGTTGACGGCAACGATTTTGCATTCGCAGAACTTGTCCGAATAGCTCACAAACTCAAAACTCGTGACGCCCTTCTTTTGCAAGAGCGAATTGAGACTTTTGGCCGAGAGTTTTTTCAGCACGGCATCTTGATATTCAGGAGCGACAACTTTATTGACGATATGATTAATCGCACCACTATAAGTAAATTCACCCAGAGAATCGCCAAGCATCTTCTGGATGTTCGCGTTCAGCTTGTGCGCTGTCACCAGGTCGTATTCCAGGTCGCAATAGAAAATACACGAGTAGTCCGACGCCAAGAGCGAAGTCACAGCGGCATCTTCGTCCATGCGCTTTCTGCGGTTGATTTCGTTTTCGGCAAAACTCGCGACGAGCTTGAGTACAGCAAAATTCTTCTGCGATTCCTTGGGGTTGTCTAAAACAAGGAAACTGTAACGCTGTTCATTCGAAGCAATCGTCGAAACGCTTATGCTCTTGATATCTAGAACCGGCAACGAGCTGTACAGCCTTTCCCAGACACCGTATTCATCATCCTGCGATTCGAGATAGACGGCGTCCATATCGCCCACGGATTCAATCCACGGACTGATAATTTCCAATGGAATATGCTGGAGCCCCGCCTTGTTGGGCCTTACACCCTTGCGGCACCATTCATACGTGCTACAGAGGAATTCCCTTTCCTTGTCGCATTCCAGGATATACGCCCTATCGGCATCGTAATAAGAGGCAAGCGTTGCAAGCAGTTCTTCGATAGCGTCCTTGGAACGATTTTCCTTATAGAGAACATCGATGCAGTCGCGAATTGCGGCATCCTGTTTCTGCTGTTCCGAGACGTTATAAGCGACCAACATCGCCTGGTATTCATTCAGGATTTCGTTCTTAGAAACGTAGCAGACAAAACGGCTGTAATGCCAGCCGATATGCGGCGAATAAAAACGGCAAGTGTATTCAGGGATGGAATCGCCTTTTTTGACCTGGTCAATGAGCGACTTTGCCGAGAGGTGCTGCACAAAAGCCTTACGGTAATCCTTATCTACGAGCTGGTCTGCAATCTTCTCGATAATCGCATCGTAATGCGGGAAGTCTTCGCCAAACGAATCGCTCACATCGACGGACTTGCCTTCAATAATCTGGATAAAAGGGCGAGAGACTTTGCCCTCCGACAAGTTCACCTTGAAATAGCTATACGCCTTGTCGAGAATCGCCTTTCCATAAAGCTTTTCGTTGAGGGCACTCTGCAAGCGTTCGCGCTTTGTATCAAGATCCATCGTCTTGATTTCGTCACGCAGCTCTTCTTCGGTGGTCTTCTGGATTAGCGCAAGCTCTGTGATATCCTTGTGCCAGCCTTCAAGCCTCACACCTTTCTTATAGTGAAAATTGCGGGTTCCACCACAACGGACAAAACGGACACGGCCATCGGGAGCATGCCAAGGGTACTGAATTTCAGGCGCCTCGCCTGCACTCATCTTGTCGACATACGCCTTGACTTCGGCAAAATGCTCCGGGTCGATATTATCAAACCAAGCATGGAAAATATCCTCGGCAGAAACACCCTCTTCAAGCCCAAGCAACTTGAGCATGGTCGGATTCGCAGTCATACGTGGAGCGCAGCCGTCATCAATTTCGACAGCCCAAAGCCCTATGCCTACCCCGTCCAAAATATTTGTCGTCAACGGTATCGAGTGTTCGTCAGCCATAAAGTGGTTCCATATCCTTTCTTATAAAAATAATACGTTTTATTAAAATTTCAAATCAGCGAAAATATTTATGTCAAGCTAAACAATACTTCAACCCGACATTTAAACCACTTTTCCGGAAAAAAGTTCAAAAAAAACAAAAATCCGGACGTCTTGCGGCATCCGGACTTTTTTTCCATATACAGACTCTATTAGAAGAATGCAGGCGGCCAACGCGGGTTCTTCGAGGACATATCGATCTTGTAGAAGTCCTTCTCGAAGCGGCCATCGTCCATGCCGTACATCTGCATCACGTGGCGAGCAATCCACTTGCCGAGCTTGAGCACGGTGAGCTTTTTACGGAGGCGGCCCTGGCAGTCACGGTTCATGATATCCGGGAGCGTGGAGGTCGTGAGGATTTCGTCGATAGCCGGGCTGTTGAGCTTTTCGCGGGCTTCGGCACTGGTGTGGAAGTGCGTGACACCGAAGCAGACGCGGTTCGGGTTACCCTTCTTGATGTGTTCGCAGCACTGCACGATCGTCGTACCGGTACGGACCATGTCGTCGAACACGATCACGTCCTTGCCTTCGATTTCTTCGATGCTGATATCGGAGAGTTCCGGGTTGAAGGTCATGCTGATTTCACGCTCGCCAGTACGGACCTTGTCCATAACGACGCGCTTGCATTCCGGGAGCTGGAGAGCATCGAACACGGCGTTCATGAACGGGCGTGCGCCCTTGTCCGGGGAGACGATCACGAGGTTGTTGCCGTCCTTACCGGTCTGAACAAAGTTGCTGTTCTTGATGTAGTGGGCGTAAACGTCCGTCGGGATCAAGTTGTGGAAGTTGCCCTCGAAAATTTCGTTGAAGAGGTTCTGCACCTTGATGCTGTGGTTGTGGCAGGTGACAACGGCATCGACACCAGCAGTCTTCAAAAGCTGGGCGTAAAGGAGGCTCGTGAATGCCTGGCCGTCGAACTTCTTGAGGTCAATGTCCGGGCGATCCTTTTCGAGTTCACCGATGCGGTGCGGGCCACGGTCCTGGGCGCTGTAGAAGAGGTCCGGTTCAACCAAGACGACCTGTTCTGCACCGTTATCCTTGGCAGCACGAGCGAGGATGCAGTTACGCATGGCGTAGTCGTTACGGCTACGTTCATGGTTAGAAACAGAGCAAATCAAGACAATCTTGCCTTCCAGGCGCTTGCCGATATGTTCCAAGTCGTCCATATCCAGCATGTAGCGGGGGCAGAATTCGGAGTTGGCGAAAGTCTTCAGGGAGACCACGTCGGAGATATCTTCACGGAGGCCGATGTACTGAGCCATGTCGATGGCAAACGGATCATCGGTAAAGTTGCCGGTCACGATAAAACGATCTGACATTTTCCTAGCCTTGATTTAAGGGTTGCTTTTTGTGTTATTGCCAAATATAGTTAGAATCTATCCACGTTTCAAGTTTCAGGGAAAGAAAATTGCCAAATGCAAAAAAGCCCCGGCTTAACGCCGAGGCTCTTCTAGATACTTTGTTCTAAAAAGACGGTCGCAGTCGCGACATTCGCCTTACTTAGCGTTGCGCTACTTCGTAGCGCAGTCCTAAGCGGCTCAGTCATAGAAACAAGCAAGCTTGTTTCTGCGACGTTCGCCTTACTTAGCCTTCTTAGCGCAGGCCTTCTTGCAAGCAGCCTTCTTGGCCGGGGCCTTAGCAGCCTTGCAGTTCTTGCGCGGGTCGCCAGCGTAGACAGCAGCAAAACACACGAGTGCAAAGCCCCGATATACGATTGCACTGGCGTTAGTATCCGGGGCTTTGCCGACCATTCCGAGCAGGTTATTAACTAACCTGCCCTACATAGTCGCAGCAAGGCTGCTGTCTATACAAAGAAGCCGTCCCGATGGGGACGGCTTCTCTTAGCAAATCTAAAAGCTTAGATTAGTTGCGCTACTTCGTAGCGCAGTCCTAAGCGGCTCGGTCATGCCGGCAAGCAAGCTTGCCGTCGCGACTCTCGCCTGATTAGGCCTTCTTGCAGCCCTTCTTGCAAGCGGCCTTCTTAGCCGGAGCCTTGGCACCCTTGCGCGGGTCGCCAGCGTAGACAGCAGCCTTGCCGAGTTCTTCTTCGATGCGGAGGAGGCGGTTGTACTTGCAGACGCGGTCCGTACGAGAGAGGGAACCAGTCTTGATCTGGCCAGCGGCAGTACCGACGGCGAGGTCAGCAATGAAGGTGTCTTCGGTTTCGCCAGAACGGTGAGAAACGATCGGAGCATAGCCTTCAACCTGGGCGCGCTTGATAGCAGCGAGGGTTTCAGAAACAGAACCGACCTGGTTCACCTTGATGAGGATAGCGTTAGCGATGCCAGCCTTGATGCCTTCGTCGAAGATGGTCGGGTTCGTAACGAACAGGTCGTCACCAACGAGGTTGATCTTGCCACCGAGCTTGTCGGTAAGAACCTTCCAACCTGCCCAGTCAGCTTCATCGAGACCGTCTTCAATGGAGAAGATGGAGTACTTGTCGATAAGCTTTTCATAGAGCTTGACCATGTCAGCAGACTTGACAGTCTTCTTGGTGCTCTTCTTGAACGTGTAGGTAACAGCCTTGGAGCCTTCCTTTTCAGTTTCCTTGTCGCAGAATTCGGAAGAAGCAACGTCAAGAGCGATCTTGATGTCCTTGCCGAAAACGTAACCAGCGTTTTCAGTAGCGGTCTTCAAAGCAGCGAGAGCCTTTTCGAGGGTCATCACGTCCTTGATTTCGTAACCGAACTTGTTCTTAGCCGGCTTGATAGCAACGCCAGGAGCAAAGCCACCTTCGTCACCAACCGTCGTATCGAAACCACCCTTCTTGAGGACAGCCTTAAGAGCGTGGAAGATTTCGGTCACCATCTGGAGACCCTTGGAGAAAGTCTTAGCGCCAACCGGAGCGATCATGAATTCCTGGAAGTCGATCGGAGCGGAAGAGTGAGCACCACCGTTGATCACGTTGCACATCGGGCACGGGAGGGTGAGCTTTTCAGTGCCATGGAGCTTAGCAATGTACTGGTAAAGCGGAAGGCCAGCATCCTTAGCAGCAGCAACGCAAACAGCCATGGAAACGCCGAGGATAGCGTTTGCACCGAGCGTGTTCTTGAGCATGCGGTTGCCGTCGAGTTCGATCATAGCGTCATCAACTTCAGTCTGCTTGGACGGATCCATGCCAACGATCTTCTTAGCGATCTTGGTGTTGACGTTCTTCACGGCAGTGAGAGTGCCCTTGCCGAGATAGGTCTTCTTGTCGCCGTCGCGGAGTTCGCAAGCTTCGCGTTCACCGGTGGAAGCACCACTCGGAACAGCTGCGTGACCAACGATACCGTTGTCAAGAGTGACATCGACTTCGAGAGACGGATTGCCACGGGAATCCAAAATCTGACGAGCCCAAACTTTAGCGATTTTAGCCATTTTATTAACCTTCTGTTAAAGTGAAAATTTTGATGCGAAAAATATAGAAAAGTAGGAAGTAGGCAGTAGACAGTAGGAAGAAAAAATGTGAAGATTTAGTTATTAGCGATTAGTCATTGGTCATTAGTTGTTAGTCATCAGTTAACGCTTCTTCGTCATCCTGACTCTGGATCCTGTAAGGAGACAGAGGAAGGATCCAGTAAAGTTTTAGTGATTAGTGGTTAGTAGGAAGAGGACGGTAGTTACTAGTTATGAGTTACTAGATATTGCAATTTGTCATCTTGAGTCCCGGAACGGAGTCGAAGGATCCTGTGAAATTACTTTCTTGCGAATCGCAGTCCCACCCAAATTGTATGAAGGTTGAACATGCTGTATTCCTTTTCAAATTCAACAGGATTTTCAAACGCCGCGGTCAAAGCAACACCCATATTCCATTTTTCGTTAACAGACCAAGTATGTCCCACATCAAAAGTGAGGCTGTAATTTGGGGCAGATGTTATCTCAATAGCACCATGATTCCTGTCTGCAACACCAGTCTTTTCCTCTTCTACCTGCGTCTCAATAATAGAAAAACCGAATGATGCGCCGGCATGGAAACCCGTCAAGGGCGATTCTTTTTTTGCAAAGGGAAATACCGTAAATCCGGCCCCAAAGAACAATCGCGTTGAAAAGGAATGAAGCTCACTATAGCGAAGATAGTCTTCATACTCCACTCTATGATTGTGGAACGCATAACCTTCATGGTCGCCATTGTATTCCACGGGTTTACTCATTACATAACAATCAAATACATGGAAACCTTCGGTGTACGCTCCCTGAATAACACCAAATACAGCCAGTTTTTCCCAGCCATACCCCACTTTCAAATCCAGCACTGGGCCATAGCCCACGTATTCCACCCTATCCCGCGGAGCATAATCCCCGCTAGGTCCCGTATCCTTGCAACCCTCAATGTCGAGGCATTCTCCAACATGGTCATCGGCCTGTTGCAACCTGCGAGGGCGTTCCTGTTCCACGTAATCCGCCTTGGCGATGCCCAAAGAACCTTCCAAATAAAGTCCTTTGGCCGAAGCTCCAGCGGCAAGAATAGAAATCATCAAAACACAGCTCTCAAAAATCTTTTTCATAAAAATGTCCTTACGAAAACCAGCCATCCTCAATCTTTACCAATTTCCATTTTCCATTTTTCTTAGACAAATAGTAATACCTTCCTCGATCCCCATCTCCGACATTTAGTTTTACTAAATCGTGACTTTTGTTAAATACGGCATTAGATATAATCGGAGGCGATTCAAGTAAGAAACCACCCCAAAAAAGCGGTACAACAATAATCTTTGGAATCCAGAAGGATTGAATTTTCCGCAGTAATGGCCTATCCCGATGTTCCCAATCAACTTTTGCATTCATAAAGTCATTCATTAGCGTTTTATATTCCTTGCTCAAAACAAGAACCTTGTGGCCCATCGGTGTTTTGTCCATGCAGGCAACTTTCGCTTCTTTCCTTCCATCCCGACGTGCATGGAACATATCAATCTTATCCATTTCATTCGTATCAGAAGCAGACGTGTCAAAATACATCACGTTCATCTTCTGAACAAAGTAAATACTATCATATATGCTATAAGCCTTTTTCAAGCCAGACACAGCTTCTTCAAGCGGAATATCCATAATCAACGCATTTAGCAAATCTGAATCTCCATTCAAAATTTTCAGTTTACCATAAGAATCCGTATTGTTCAGAAATGATTCACGTTGGGCATCATCAAGCGATTCCCAATAAAAAAATTTTGTTTGGAACGTCATTACAACTTTATAGATTTCTCGCAAATCTGCCGCCAGGGAATCATCCGCCGGAACCGTTCCGCAAAGAGAATCCGAAGTCAATTCCCATCTTGCAAAAAAATGGTTCCTGTAATCGTTCATGGAATCGCGCAGCAACGTATCACCCGTTGCCTGGAACCGCTCATAGAATTTAAACGCACGCGTAAGGACTGTATCTAACGGCAGTCCCTTCAACGCCTCAAAGCGTTTTGCTTTTCGCACATCATCTTCATTGGACTGCGAACACCCGCAAAGGAACAACAGCGATACCGAAAATAGAAGTACAATAAATTTCCTTATTCTTTTCACGAACAAATCCTTTACTTTAAATATAATCTCGCCTGCACCATATAAGAACAAAAATATTTTACTTCTCTACAACATGCCCCGAGAGTTCACGGAAATCGCCTTTTTTATACAAGGTAACTCCGGGCGAAACCAAGTGAAACACGGACTGTTCTGCAAGCGTTTCCACGTTGAACTCAAAGGAATCCAGACGATTGCGGTAGCTGTCCGTAGAATTGTCGAACGAAACCATGTAAGGCGGGCGCGGAATCTTGCCCTGGTTCGCAAGCGAAATCAGCTCGACACCGACCCTGTCGTTAGAAACAACCCACGCATCCACAGGCGGGATTTTTTTCACGAGCGACATTAAAATTTGTCTATAACGGGCATGCGCACGCGGTTCCTGCATAAAGTCATAAGGGCTCGCATGCGAGGCGTCAGTCGCCTCGAACACCTCAAGCCCCACATTCTTGAGACCTTTCAAGCGGTCCCTCGACCACATACTCATGTGGTAAGGCGAAACAAAGGCAATCCGCGTCAAGCCTTTTTTCTTCAAAAAACGCCCGACAATACGCCCCGGAAATTCACCAAAAGCGAGATTAAAAAACGCAAACCGCTTTTCTTTTTTCAGCGCACGCGGGATGTCGTACAGCGGATGTTCCCACCACACAGCCACAGGAAAACGCGTTGTCGCAAGTTTTGCAAATAGTTTATTGATATCGAATACGAGCATCGTCGAGACAACGGCTCCAAAGCAACCTCGGCATTCTCCCAGCTTGATGCGGTTGCCGTTCGCATCCAAAAATGTGCCCTCTTCTTCGTAATAGCCAAGCGCCTTGACGTTTAAGTTATTACGGTGCGCTTCCACATACACTTTTCGCATAAACGAAAGTTCGCGTTCGCCAAGACAATTAAAATCCCCGTTAGGGTTGCAGCGCATAATCAGGAGAATTTCTTTTGTCTTAGAAACCGCCAACCGGGCATCGACAAAATAATAACGCCCTTGCCCCCTGCGTTCCAAAATTCCCTTTGCATGCAATGATTCCAGTGTACGCCGCATGGTCCCCAACGTCGTCGCATAAGACTGACACATGTCCTTGATTGATGGAAGCGGGCGATTAACCGAAATCTTTCCCGACTTCCAGTCCTCCAGCAGCAATCGCTCTACGCGTTCCGTTTCGAGTTCATGCGCAGACACCTCGATTTTTGGCTTTGCCCCCCAAAAGTAGCCGTTGCCGTGTTCTGCATAAATCTTCCCCTGAGAGGCAAGCTTCTTGTATGCACGGAAAACGGTGAACGTCGACGCCCCCGAAGACGCCGCCACCTCGCGCACGGAAGGGAGCCGGTCCCCATCCTTATAGCCAACAGATTCAATCCACTTGCAAAAATCTTCGATTGTCATAAAAACTCACCCGCCTCTTTTATAACACTAGATACACTATAATACGAACATACAAAAATTTCAGCTACAGGGAACGCCTAGTAACCTAATTTAAGTAAGGAAACAAAATACAATCTTTGAATATCGAGGCTACTATGTTCAAATCACTACTCTTCACATTAGGGATCTTGCCTATGACTGCTTTAGCATTCCAAGTCGGCGCCTGGGTCGGTGGCCCCGGCCAATACCCGCAGCCCACCCAAGAAAACGTGCAAGCATTCCAGGATTTGCAGGGCACGCATGTTGACCTCATCAGCTACTTTGCGCTTTTCGACATGAACGACTGGAACGCGACCGAGGAATTCGCAAATGTTGCGAAAGACAACGGCTCCACGCTTGTGGTGACCTGGATGGCAAACGGCTACAACGCCCAAGACCTGGTGGACGGAAAAGCCGACGAATACATCCGTGACTACGCCAAGGGCGTTAAAGGCTATGGCGAAGAAATCTGGCTCAGGCCGCTCCACGAAGCGAACGGCGACTGGTACGACTGGGGCGTAGGCAAGGCTGGCGCCGGCAACACCGATGCAAACGTCGCCGAAGCATTCCGTCATATCGTAAAAATCTTCAAGGAAGAAGGCGTAACGAACGTCAAATGGGTATGGACCACCAACGCCTCAAACGCAGGAAAGGGTTCGACGCTTACCGGCAACTACCCCGGCGACGAATACGTGGACTACATTTCCATCGACGGTTACAACTGGGGCAAATGCCAAAGCTGGTCTAGCTGGCAGACGTTCTCGCAGGTGTTCAAAAAATCCTACGACGCACTCGCCAAAATCAACAAGCCGCTTTTCATCGCAGAAATTTCGAGTTCCGAACTTGGCGGCAACAAGGCTGAATGGATTACCGACATGTTCGAGCACTTCGCGACCGACTTCTCCCGCGTATTCGCAGTGATGTGGTTCAGCCAGAGCAAGGAAGATAACGAAGGCGACTGGGCGCTCAACACCTCGCAGGCCGCAGTTGATGCATGGAAGGCGGGCATTGCAAAGATGAAAACCATCGACAACACAGCACTCAAGCCGGCCGGAAGGGCAGCCAGCAGTTCCTTTCGCCTGCAAGACGGCAAGCTCTACATGCAAACCGGCAAAGCATTAAAGGCAAGTGTCGTGCAGTTTGACTATCAGGGCCGTGTCCTGTGGCAGAGCCCGGTGCAGCACTTCACCGCGGGCGTACACGCTATCGACGCTCCCAAGGCAAACGTACAAAGCATTTACAAGTTATCCGTGAAGCGCTAAACAAAACTTATTCATAAAACTCCTTGGACAACCCCCATTCTAGCACACCCCAAAGGTAACGCTAGAGTGGGAATTTTTTATCCCCAGCTGAGCCATATCGTCATAAACTTATCGTAGACTTCATAAACACCTTGGCTATTCGTAACAATCTGCTTTTCGAGCAAGGCAGTTAACGCCTTTTGAACACTACTTGCAGAAAGGCTGTATTTCTTTAAGAACTGACGACCTGTAATTTGCGAAACACGCCCTTCTTTTCCGATTGCAATGAGGAGCATTTTTTGCGGGGGCGTCAAAAGGAATAGCATATTCTTGTATATCTCTGAATTTTCCTCAACGATATCCTCTACTGTTTCTTCCAATCGAGCAACATTAAAAGAACAGCCTTTTTCTGTAATGGAATAGGCATAATTCATGATTTTCTGGATGTACCACGTCACACCGCCAAATCGCGCATAAGCCTCATGAATTGAATCTTCATCAATCTTTCGCCCATTCTTTTCAAAGTGGTACTTTATAAATTCAGAATACTTACCTTCGGGGATGACATCCAAGTTCATAATGGACACACTTTGGTAAAAAGGACGCGCCGCCGATACAAAAATTTCGCCCATCATTGTCCGTTCAGAACCCGCAAAGACAAAATTCGCATTATGGCAATTCTGTATATAAGTGCGTAAAGTCGCTTCATTATTCTTTTCCGGATAGCTCGAAATAGACTGAAACTCGTCAATAGCTATCAAGCACGGCTTATCTGCACTTTCAATATACGCAAAGATCTCTTCTAACGTAATTGCCGGAGTCTGGACATCGCCAAGTTCAACATTCCACGAAGGTAACCCTTGCACATCAAAAGATATTCCTGCCCTCAAGGATTTTACGGCATCAACAAAAGATTCAATAGCCTTCTTGCCGCGCGGCTTTAACGCATTCACAATCTGGCGTCCCATCTCATAGACGAAATCGCCAAGATTCTTGGTCGCGTAAATATCAATTATAAAGGTGTTATAACTACGGACGATTTTCGGTTGCGCAAAGCAGTGCCTAATGAGCCCAGTCTTTCCCATGCGGCGTGAAGATATCAACGCCACATTATTGCCATTCGTAAGCAAACGGGTGAGTTTCTTAGTTTCTTCTTCACGGTCACAGAAATACTCTGCACTCAAATAACCAGATGTCAAAAAAGGATTGATTACGGCATTATCCATAGCGAAACCTCGTCTATACCGTAAATATACAATTTTTATCCAAAAAGGATTATCCTTTTTGGATAATCCTAATCTGATAATGAAGATTCCCGCTCGGAGGCGGGAATGACAGCAATAGAGATTACGACCTTCGCAAAATGCAGAAAAGGTCTCGCTGTAAAGCGAGACCCTTCTCTAGGATAATTCTGTGCTTGCGCGCAGGAATTAGAAACGGAAGTGAGCGAAAGCCTTGTTGGCTTCGGCCATCTTGTGCGTATCGTTCTTCTTGCGGACTGCGTTGCCTTCGCTGTTCTTAGCGGCAACGAGTTCTGCTGCAAGACGTTCTGCCATGTTGGCTTCGTTGCGGTTACGAGCTGCATCGAGGAGCCAGCGGAGAGCGAGAGCCTTGGCGCGATCCGGAGCAACTTCCATCGGAACCTGGTAGTTTGCACCACCAACGCGACGGGACTTGACTTCGACACGCGGCTTGATGTTTTCAAGGCAGAGTTCGAACTTTTCGAGCGGAGTTTCCTTACCTTCAACCTTCTTGTCGAGGAGGTCAAGAGCGGTATAGACGATCTGTTCAGCGATGGTCTTCTTACCCTGCTTGAGAACGACACCGACGAGTTCGGTAACGAGGGTGGACTTAAAACGCGGATCCGGGAGGATGGAGCGATGGAGAGCCTTTCTTCTTCTAGACATAGATTACTTCCTTACTTCTTGGCCGGAGCGGCACCTTTCTTCTTAACACCGTACTTGGAGCGGCCGTTCTGACGGCCGTTGACTGCCTGAGTATCGAGCGTACCACGGATGATGTGGTAGCGAACACCCGGAACGTCCTTCACACGACCACCGCGGATGAGCACGATGGAGTGTTCCTGGAGGTTGTGGCCTTCACCCGGGATGTAAGCGGTAACTTCCATCTTGTTGGAGAGGCGCACACGGGCAATCTTACGAAGAGCGGAGTTCGGCTTCTTCGGGGTGCTGGTGTAAACACGGGTGCAAACGCCGCGCTTCTGGGGGCAGGACTTCAAAGCTACGGAAGCGGTCCTGTTGCTGATCTGTTCACGTCCGTTACGGACGAGCTGTTGAATAGTTGGCACTGTTTAATCTCCTAGATTTTGGAGTGCAAATATAGTTTTATTTCCAAATATTTCAAGTACTTAGCTGTTAATTATCCGAATCTTCCTCGTCAGAAGAGCCGATTTCGTTATCCAGGAGCTGGATTCCGGAACCAGAGTCGTAATTTTCAGCCTGTACATTCTGCAAACGAGAGCGTTCTTCCATTTCGTCGGCATCGGCATCGATCACTTGGACGTTCCTCAAGTGACGGGCACCAGTACCGCACGGAATAAGTCGACCCATAATCACGTTTTCCTTAAGACCCATGAGCGGATCCACGCAGCCTTCGATGGAGGCGCGAGTAAGGATTTTTTGGGTTTCCTGGAAGGAAGCTGCAGAAATGAAGCTGTCCGTTGCCAAAGAAGCCTTAGTGATACCAAGGAGCATCGGTTGATACTTAGCTTCAGCCTTACCGAGAGCGCGCAGACGTTCGTTTTCGGTACGGAGACGGGTCTTGGAAATTTCTTCGCCCGGCAAGAGATCCGATTCACCCGGATCCAGAATGCGGACCTTACGCATCATCTGACGAACGATACATTCGATGTGCTTATCTGCAATAGCCACACCTTGCAGGCGGTAAACTGCCTGGATTTCGTTCACCAAGTGGCGCTGCACATCCTCGGGTCCGAGAACGTCGAGGATATCGTGCGGGTCCACACTGCCTTCGCTGATCTTCTGACCAGCACGGACACGGTCACCGTCATTGACCGCCAGATGGATACCACGCGGAACCAGCACTTTCACTTCGTTGCCATCCATCTGCTGAATAATAACTTCTTGGTTGTTGCGCACTTCGTTACCGTACTTGACGAGCCCGTCAACCGGTGCGATGAATGCCTTGTTCTTCGGAACGCGAGCTTCGAAGAGTTCAGCGACGCGCGGAAGACCACCGGTAATATCGCGGGTCTTACCAGCTGCACGCGGAAGCTTTGCGATAACCTGACCGGAAGTAACGCGGTCACCCTGATGCACGGCGAGGATAGCGCCGTCAGGCAACATGAAGTGGCCAACCTTTTCGCCACGGTCGTCGTTGATGACGATGACCGGACGCAATTGGTTCTTACCGTGCTGCTTGTCGCTAATGACGATCCACGTTTCGACGTCGGTCATTTCATCGCGTTCAATACGGTAAGTTCTGTTTTCAATAAGATTGCTAAATGCGATCGTACCGGAAACGTTCGTGATAATCGGGCTGTTATACGGATCCCATTCGAACATGCTTTCGCCCTTCTTGACGGTAGCATTGTTTTCGACGTGCAAGATTGCACCGTACGGAATCTGGTAACGACCCTTGTTAATGCCGGTCGTATCGAAAATAACGAGTTCGCCCATACGGGAGACGACAACCTTCTGGCCTTCGTGGTCGACTGTTTCGACCTGTTCGAGTTCGATGTGGCCATCGACTGCAGCCTTCTTGTCGCTTTCAACCGTCAAACGGGAAGAAGCACCACCGATATGGAACGTACGGAGGGTAAGCTGCGTACCCGGTTCACCGATGGACTGTGCAGCAAGCACGCCAACAGCTTCGCCGAGGTCAACCGGACGACCGGAAGCAAGCATACGGCCGTAGCACTTGGCGCAGACACCGTTCTTGGAATTACAGGTGAGCACAGAGCGCATCTTGATGTGTTCAAGACCCGTAGCAGAGATCTTCGGGAGGTCGCGTTCGGTTACGAGTTCGCCAGCCTTGACGATCACTTCGCCCGTCACCGGGTGCTTGATGTCATCGACCGGGGCGCGACCGAGGAGACGTTCTTCAAGAGGAATGACAGTATCGTCACCGTCCTTGAATGCAGAAACTTCGATACCATCGGTAGTTCCGCAGTCCGGTTCGGTAATCACGAGGTCCTGGCCCACGTCCACGAGACGACGGGTAAGGTAACCAGCGTCAGCCGTCTTAAGAGCGGTATCAGCAAGACCCTTACGAGCACCGTGAGACGAAATGAAGTATTCCATCACGTTCAAGCCTTCACGGAAGCAGGACTTAATCGGGTTTTCAATAACTTCCTGACCACCGAGCTGCTTGATCGGCTTCTGCATCAAACCACGCATACCGGACAGCTGCTTAATCTGTTCACGGCTACCACGAGCGCCGGAGTCAGCCATCATGTAGACCGGGTTGAAACCGTCACGGTCGTGAGAGAGCAAGTCCCACTGCTTGGCTGCAACATCGGACGTCGTCTTGGACCACACGTCAATCGTCTGGTTATAACGTTCGCCGTCAGTAATGACACCGTCTTCGTAAAGGGCGCGAATCTTGGAAACCTGTTCGGCAGCCTTGTCGAGCATTTCCTGCTTTTCCTTCGGGATCACCATTTCGGCGATAGCCACAGAGGAACCAGCGCGAGTTGCCCACTTGTAACCGTTAGCCTTGAGGTCGTCGAGGTAGTCGACAGTCACGCGGTTGCCGGTACGACGATAGAGGTCGTCGATGGACTTAGCAATCACCTTCTTGCCGAAGGTTTCGTTGGCGTAGCCAAGAGCGTTCGGAACAAATTCGTTGAAGATGATACGGCCGACAGTCGTCTTGATGACGTTGTCTTCCTTAAGGGTGAGGAACTTAATCTTTTCGCCAGCCTTGACCTGGACTTCGAGATTGCCATTGTCATCAGCCATTTCGCGGATGCAAGTGCAATCCTTTTCGAGAGCGCCCATATAGATCTTGCGACCTGCCGGGAGCTTCAAGTAAACATTGGCGTTCAAATCCACGACATCGTTTTCGTAAGCGCGAACGGCTTCGGCCGGGTCGTAGAAGTGCATGCCTTCACCCTTGCGGTTCGGACGCGGCTTGGTGAGGTAGTACAGACCAAGCACAATGTCCTGGCCCGGCACAGCGATCGGCTGACCAGAAGCCGGGTGAAGAATGTTGTTCGAAGAAAGCATCAACACGCGGCATTCGAGCTGAGTTTCGAAGCTAAGCGGAAGATGGCAAGCCATCTGGTCACCGTCGAAGTCAGCGTTGAATGCTGTACAGACGAGCGGGTGGAGGCGAATCGCGTTACCTTCGATGAGCTTCGGATAGAATGCCTGGATACCCAAGCGGTGAAGCGTCGGAGCGCGGTTCAACATGACCGGGTGGTCTTCAATAATCTGTTCGAGAATGTCCCAAACTTCAGGACGTTCTGCGTCAACGTACTTCTTAGCAGACTTGAGCGTGTAGACAATGCCTTCTTCTTCCAAGCGCTGGATGATGAACGGCTTGTAAAGTTCAAGAGCCATGCGCTTCGGGAGACCGCACTGGTGCATGCGAAGTTCCGGTCCCACGACAATCACGGAACGGCCGGAGTAGTCAACACGCTTACCGAGCAAGTTCATACGGAAGCGGCCCTGCTTACCCTTGAGGAGTTCAGCGAGGCTCTTGAGCGGACGTGCAGAACCTGCACGAGCGGTGCGGCGGCCGCTATCGAACAACTGGTCGACAGCTTCCTGGAGCATACGCTTTTCGTTGCAGAGAATCACGTTAGGGGCACGGATGTCAATCAACTTTTTCAAGCGGTTGTTGCGGTTGATGACACGGCGATAGAGTTCGTTCAAGTCGGAGGTAGCAAAGCGGCCACCTTCGAGCGGTACGAGCGGACGAAGATCAGGCGGGATAACCGGAAGAACGTCGAGGATCATCCAGGACGGCTGGTTAGCGAGCAAGCGTGCTTCGTTCGGATACTTGTGGCGGAATTCTTCGTAGGCGTCGGCAAGCACAAAGTCGGAGTGCTTGGCTTCGTAGTCTACCTTGAATTCGGCAACAGCTTCGGCAAGACCCTTGAGCCAGGCCTTGCTTGCGTCGCGGGCCGGATCCGGATTCTTGTAGTAGCTGCGGAAGCTTTCCATCTGGGACTTCTTGAAGGCTTCGACGACCTTGAGGCGCTTCACGGCGTCGTCCTGCTTGGTCTTGGACTTGGAAGTAGCCTGCAAGCGGAGTTCTTCGGAAAGCTTGGTCAAGTCGACGCGGTCGAGCAACTGCTTGATAGCAGATGCGCCCATCTTGGCTTCAAATTCACGGCCTTCGGCAACGAGGTCCTGATACTGAGCTTCGTCGATCAGGGAGTTCGGTTCAAGGTCGGTCGTACCCGGATCAATCACCACGTACTTTTCGTAGTAGATGATATGGTCGAGGTCCTTAGTATTGAGGTTGAGGAGTGCACCAATGACGCACGGCTGGTTACGGACGAACCAGGTGTGAGTCAGAGGGATAGCAAGTTCGATGTGGCCCATGCGTTCGCGACGGACCTTGGAGTGAGTCACTTCAACGCCGCAACGGTCGCAGATGACGCCCTTGTAGCGGATGCGCTTGAACTTACCGCAGTTGCATTCCCAGTTCTTAACCGGTCCAAAGATCTTTTCGCAGAAAAGACCATCCTTTTCAGGCTTGAAGGAACGGTAGTTAATCGTTTCCGGCTTTGTCACTTCGCCATAGGACCAGTAACGGATCAGGTCCGGGGAGGCGAGATGAATAGAAATGTCGCCAAACTGTTCAGTCATTTCTTCAGCCATAATTACTTGTCTCCAGTGGTCTCGATATCAAGACCCAAAGAATGAACTTCGCGAATCATAACATTGAAGGATTCAGGGATACCCGGCTTCGGAGTATTCTGACCCTTGACAATGGCGTCATAGACCTTGGAACGGCCCTGCACATCGTCAGACTTGACGGTGAGGAGTTCCTGCAACGTATAAGCGGCGCCGTAAGCTTCCATAGCCCACACTTCCATTTCACCGAAGCGCTGGCCACCGAACTGGCTCTTACCGCCAAGCGGCTGCTGCGTCACGAGAGCGTAGCTACCGATAGAACGTGCGTGGATCTTGTCGTCGACCAAGTGACCGAGCTTGAGGTAGTACATGTAACCGATGGTCACCGGGTTCAGGAGGGCTTCACCGGTCTTGCCGTCGTAAAGTTTGGCCTTACCGATAATCTTGTTGTTATCCGGATCCATTTCGTAGTTCACGATCGGGTTCTTCTGGTAAGCCTTTTCGAGTTCCTTGCAGATGTCTTCGAACTTGGCACCGTCGAACACAGGAGTCGTCACCTTGAAGCCGAGAGTCTTTGCAGCCCAGCCCAAGTGAACTTCAAGCACCTGACCGATGTTCATACGAGAAGGCACGCCCAGCGGGTTCAGAAGAATCTGGAGCGGACGACCGTCTTCAGTGAACGGCATGTCTTCGACCGGAACGATTCTCGAGACGACACCCTTGTTACCATGGCGACCTGCCATCTTGTCACCGATGGAGAGGCAGCGCTTCTTTGCGATGTAGACCTTGACGCTCTTGAGAACACCCGGCTTGAGTTCGTCACCCTTCGTGACCTTGTCGATTTCCTTTTCCATCGTGCGGGTAAGGGTATCGAGGTTGTCGCGAGCGACGAGAACGAGAGAGAGCACCTTGTCCTGGAGGTCATCGTCATCCACAACGAATGTGGAGAGCGGAGAGACCTTCGTCACGTCGATGAGTCTGAGGTTCTGTTCGTTATAAGTCTGACCTTCGCGGATGAGGAGTTCGTGAGTTTCGTTGTCCATGACCTTGCCAGCAGACTTGCCTGCGAGGAGGTCGAACAAGTGTTCACGGCATGCATCCTTGATGCGGTCGATCTGGCTCTGGAAATTCTGACGAATTTCTTCGATCGTTTCCTGATCCTTTTCCTTGCTCTTCTTGTCGGCCTTGTCCTTCTTGCTGAAGATACGGGTTTCGAGCACGACGCCCTTCATTCCCGGAGGAGCCTTGAGGGAAGAGTCACGCACATCGCCGGCCTTTTCGCCGAAGATGGCACGGAGCAAACGTTCTTCCGGAGTGAGTTCGGTTTCGCCCTTCGGGGTAACCTTACCGACGAGGATATCGTCCGGACCGACTTCAGCACCGACGCGGATCACGCCGTTTTCGTCGAGGTTGCGGAGAGCGTCTTCACCGACGTTCGGAATTTCACGAGTCAATTCTTCCGGACCGCGCTTGGTGTCGCGGACTTCCATTTCGTATTCTTCGATATGGATAGAAGTGAACGTGTCCTTGATGGCAAGTTCTTCGGAGATAATGACAGCGTCTTCGTAGTTATAACCGTTCCACGGGAGGAAGCCGATGAGGATGTTCTTACCGAGAGCGAGTTCGCCGTGGTCGGTAGAAACACCGTCAGCCAAGACGTCGCCGACCTTCACGAAGTCGCCAACGTTCACGATCGGCTTCTGGTTGATGCAGGAATCCTGGTTGGAACGTTCAAACTTGCGGAGCGTGTATTCGTCAATCGGATCCTTGCCGAGGAATTCATAGTTTTCGCCAAGGCCAGTGAGCGGTTCAAATACGCCGTTCACCATCTTGCCGCGCTGCACAGTGATGTTGCGAGCGTCGACAAACGTGACCTTACCGTCGTGCTTTGCACGGACAACCGTACCCGAGTCAAGAGCGGCGCGGCGTTCGAGGCCAGTACCCACGACCGGAGCTTCGGCGCGGAGCAGAGGCACAGCCTGGCGCTGCATGTTAGAACCCATCAATGCACGGTTAGCGTCATCGTGTTCGAGGAACGGGATAAGACCAGCAGCCACAGACACAATCTGCATCGGGGCCACGTCCATGAGGTCGATACGTTCGGTTTCGGTGTCGCCGATGGCGATGGAATCCTGCTTCATCAAGTGCGGGTATTCGCTCTTGTCGCGGACGATGACATAGCCGTCCATGTCGCCCTTGAAGCGGTTGTTTTCGTCAAGTTCGGTAGAAGCCGGAGCGACCTTGAAGGAGTCTTCTTCGTCTGCAGTGAGGTAGCTGATGTAGTCGGAAACGATCTGTTCCACGACGTCGCCCACCTGCACGTAGTCCGGAGTGCCGTCGAAATCGTCGAGGGCAAAGCCGTTCTTGCTGTAAGAAACGTTACCGTCGGCATCCTTGAGCTGGAACACTTTGTTCACGAAGCCTTCGAACAATTCGCGCTGGCGGTTGTCGAGGTTCAAGCGGACAGTGTCGATTTCCTTCTGGGTGAGTTCAAGTTCCACGAAGAGGTGCGGATCATGAACGAAGCCCTTGAAGATACCGAAATGCCACTTTTCTTCCGGGAAGTAGCACTTGTTGCCCTGAGCGTCCTTGAATTCAACGAGACCCACAATACGGTACGGGGTTTCGATGAAGCCGAAGTGGTTCACCACGGCGTAAGATGCGAGGGAGTTGATAAGACCGATGTTCGGACCTTCCGGAGTTTCAATCGGGCAGAGACGGCCATAGTGCGTGTAGTGAACGTCACGGACTTCGAAGCCTGCACGTTCACGGGTAAGACCACCAGGACCGAGAGCGGAGAGACGACGCTTGTGAGTAAGTTCAGAAAGCGGGTTCATCTGGTCCATGAACTGGGACAACTGGCTCTGGCCAAAGAATGCCTGGACGACAGTAGAGACCATGCGAGTATTCACGAGTTCGCGCGGAGTCGTCTGTTCTTCTTCGGAATGGAGAGAAAGGTTTTCGCGGATGACGCGAGACATACGGGAGAGGCCGACGGAAATCTGACCGGCAAGGAGTTCGCCCACGGAACGTGTACGACGGTTGCCCAAGTGGTCGATATCGTCAAGAGTGTAGCCTTCGTCGCCGTTGAAGAGGCCGACCATGTATTCGATGATAGCGAGGAAGTCAGTCTTGCTCATCGTCATCTGGGTCACAGACGGCATCTTGAATTCGTTGACGCGGTCGAAGCGTTCAGCAACTTCCTTAACCTTGGCAAGAATAGCAGCGGTGTAAACCTTTGCGTTCAAGCGGTAACGACCGACTTCGCCAAGATCGTACTTGTGCGGGTCGTTGAGGAAGAGTTCGTCGAAATAGCGTTCGGCGGTCTGGAGGTTCGGAGCTTCTTCCTGCTGCTGGTGGGTCACGGAGTAGACAGCCTTGAGGGCGTCTTCGCGGGACTTCGTCTTATCGGCAGCGAGCGTGTAGTGGATGAGGAGGTTGTCTTCTTCCTTGGAAAGCACGGTGATCTTTTCGACACTGCTTTCGCGGAGGCGTTCGAGCTTCTTGTCGTCGATGACAGTGTTGGCTTCGAGGATGATTTCACCCGTTTCTTCGTCAACGACATCATTGAAGATGATGCGGTTGATGAGGGTGCAGACACCTTCCTTGTCAAAGTCATTGAATGCGGCATCGTCGAGAACGATTTCGTCGGTCTTCTTGTAGAAGAGGTTCAGGATGTCCTGAGTCGTTTCGAAGCCGATGCAGCGAAGCATAGCGGTAGCGGCGATCTTCTTTTTGCGGTCGATGATGAGGTAAAGTATGTCGCCTTCGGTGTTGAATTCAACCCATGCGCCGCGGTGCGGAATAATACGGCTCTTGTAGTCGGAGCGGCCGTTAGGTTGCATTTCTTCGTCAAAGCTCACACCAGGAGAACGGTGCAACTGCGAAACGACGACGCGTTCGGCGCCGTTAATGATAAACGTTCCGTTCTCGGTCATGATAGGAAGTTCGCAAACCAAGACATCGTTCTTGATTTCTTCCTTGAGCTTGCTTTCTTCTCCGTCCTTTTCGAACACCTGGAGGGAGAGAGTTGCAAAAAGTTCCATGGAATACGTGAGACCGCGCTCACGGCATTCGGGGATGCTGTATTTCGGGATGCCGAAATAATATCCTTCATACTTCAAGGAATACAGATCCTTGTCATCGGTGATCGGGAAGATATCGCGGAACACGCGTTCAAGCCCGACGTTCATCCTTTTTTCTTGCGGAATGTCCTTTTGAAGGAATTGCTCGTACGAAGCCTTCTGGACTTCGATCAGGTACGGGAGTTCCAGGTGGAACTTGTTGGAGGAATAAGACTTTCGCTCCGTCGTCATTAGAAATACCTCATCCGGTGAAGAGCCTAATAATAGTCAAAAAACACCAAAAGCCCGCACTGTTGTGCAGGCAATTGGTAAGGAAGAATTAATGCAGCAAAAGCATTACTTAAGGGTAACCTTTGCTCCGAGTTCTTCGAGTTTCTTCTTGAGAGCTTCGGCGTCAGCCTTCGGTGCAGCTTCCTTGATGACGCTGTTGGCAGTTTCGACGACCTTCTTAGCTTCAGCGAGGCCGAGACCCGTGATAGCGCGAACTTCCTTGAGGATAGCCATCTTCTTGGCCGGATCGATTTCGGCGAGGATGACGTCGAATTCGGTCTTTTCTTCAGCAGGAGCTGCAGCAGCTGCAGCCATAACTACAGCGCCACCGGCAGCGGCTTCGATGCCGTGGGTTTCTTTAAGGTAGTCAGCCAAAGCCTTGGCTTCGAGAAGGGTAAGACCAACGATTTGATCGCCCAATGCCTTGATATCAGTTGCCATGATGTGTTTCTCCGATTATTCCGTTTAAAATTTTTGGTTTGTGGTTTGTTGTTAAGCTTCCGCTGCAGCAGGGGCTGCTTCGGAACCCGATTCTTTTTCCAGTTTTTCCTGGAGGGTCTTGAGCTGACCGGCGATCGTGGAGCCAGGTCCGAGAGCGATAGAGACGATCATTGCGATCATGCCCTTACGATCCGGAATCTTGGAGAGGTTCACGACTTCGGAGCCCGGCATTGCCTTGCCATCAAGGTAAATGCTCTTGGCAACCAAGAAATCAGGGTTTGCTTTGTGGAATGCTTCAATTTCGCGAGCCGGCAGGAGCGGGTCTTCTTCGAAACCGACCATCACAGACGTTGCGCCAGTGAGGGAATCGTTGAGACCTTCAACCTTGAGTGCTTCGAGAACGCGCTTGAGAAGAGTGTTCTTCACAGCGTGGTACTTGACACCCTTAGCAGCGAGGGCCTTGCGGAGGGCATTGTCCTTGTCGACAGTGATGCCCTGGAAATTGAGCAGATAGACGGCGGTAGCGCCCTTGAAGGACTCGACGAGCGCGTCCACGGTCTGTTGTTTTTTAACTACAGCTTTCATGGTTTCTCCTAGCGCGTCAGTGCCATATCAAGTTTGATGCCCGGGGCCATCGTAGCCGTCAATGTGAGGCTCTTGATGTAAGTGCCCTTAGAAGATTGAGGCTTGTTCTTCACAACAGAGTCGATGACAGACTTCGTGTTTTCAACGAGCTGATCGGCAGTGAAGGAAAGCTTGCCAACCGGAGCGTGGACGTTAGCGCCCTTGTCAACGCGGTAGGAAATCTTACCGGCCTTGAGTTCCTTGACGGTCTGAGCGACGTTAACAGTCACCGTACCAGCCTTGGGGCTCGGCATCATACCACGAGGACCGAGGACACGTGCGACCTTACTAATCACCGGCATCATGTCGGGAGTAGCAACGACGGCGTCGAAATCCAGCCAGCCTTCCTGAATCTTCTGAACCAAGTCGGCACCACCAGCGTAGTCAGCACCTGCGGCTTTGGCAACTTCAAGGTTGTTGTCCTTGCAGAACACCAAGACGCGGACCTGACGACCGGTACCATGCGGAAGCACGACAGTGCCACGAACCACTTGGTCGGAATGTTTTGGGTCCACACCGAGATTGAAGTGTACTTCGACCGTCTGGTCGAACTTCAATTCGGACTTTTTGAGTATTTCGATTGCTTCCTTCAAATCGTACGCTTTGGTGCGATCGAAAGATTCAGCAATCTTTTTGTATTTTTTTCCTCTGAACATGAAATTTTCCTGTCAGATACGTAACGGTGAATTACCTGCCTCAGTCAACCACTTCAATACCCATGGAACGAGCAGTGCCCGCAACCATGCGCTTGGCGGCTTCGAGGTCGATTGTGTTTAGATCCGGCATCTTCTTTTGGGCGATTTCCGTGATCTGGGCTTGAGTGATCTTGCCAACTTTCTTACGGTTGGGTTCACCAGAGCCGCTCTGCACGCCAGTAGCCTTCTTGATGAGGGCCGGAACCGGCGAGACCTTCGTGATGAAGGTGAAGCTCTTGTCAGCGTAGACCGTGATGACGACCGGCACAATCATGCCCTTGTCATTCTGAGTCTTAGCGTTAAACTGTTTGCAGAACTCCATGATGTTCACGCCCTTCTGACCAAGGGCAGGACCTACCGGCGGAGCTGGGTTAGCTGCGCCACCGGGAATCTGGAGCTTAATATAACCTGTGATTTTCTTTGCCACTGTATTATCTCCGTTTCAAAGACCGTAATCAATTATGCGTCGGCGGATTCAACCTGGTTAAAGGCGAGTTCGACTGGCGTAGAACGACCAAAAACGGAAACCATGACCTTGATCTTGGCTTCCATAATTTCATCTACGACGCCCACAAAGCCCTTGAACGGACCTTCCTTGATGCAGACATTTTCGCCAATTGTATACGGAATTTGGATCTCGCCTTCGATGGAGTTTTCAGGATCAACACCCAGAAGACGATCGACCTCGCTCTGACGAAGCGGAATAGGTACTCGAGAAGCGCGAGTCATTCCGCCGAAATGGGTGACACCATTGATGGTGGACACCAGGTGCTGGGTGAGCTCGTCCAGCTCCATTTCAATAATGATATATGCAGGAAACAAATTTTGGACGCTTACCCGACGCTTACCGCGAACGTTGGAAACAACTTCGCGAGTAGGCACGATAATACGTCCAAATTTATCTTGAACGCCTTCGCGCTCAATCATTTGCTCAAGGCGTTTCTTGATATTGTTTTCTTGACCGGTAAAGGTGTGAACGGCATACCACTGCATGGACATACACTAACCTCTACCCATGATGAAATTGACAATCCAAGAGAGCACAAAGTCGAGCCCTGCAATATAGAATCCCATGATAACGCTGAAAAGCATTACAACAAGAGTAGAACCTTTAAGCTCTTCCCAAGTGGGCCAAGTAACCTGTTTCAGTTCTTGGACAGATTCTGATACATATTGCTGAACCTTACGCATTTTTTCTCCGGGAAGTGAGCAGGTCGAGAGGGACTCGAACCCCCAACCAACGGTTTTGGAGACCGTGACTCTACCAATTGAGCTATCGACCTATTCGGACTTCCTTACTTGGATTCCTTGTGAACAGTATGCTTGCGGCAGAAGCGGCAGTACTTCTTGTATTCCACGCGGGAAGGATGAAGACGCTTGTTCTTGTCGCAATCATAGTTGCGCTGATTGCATTCTGTGCATTCAAGCACGATGAGTTCTCTAGGCATTTTTAATCCTGATTACTTGATGATTTCGGTTACAGAACCTGCACCAACCGTGCGGCCACCTTCACGGATAGCGAAGCGGAGCTGCTTTTCCATAGCGATCGGAGCGATGAGGTTCACGTGAATCGTGACCGTGTCACCCGGAGTAACCATTTCGACACCTTCCGGGAGCTGGATCGTACCAGTAACGTCGGTGGTGCGGAAGTAGAACTGCGGACGGTAGCCATTCATGAACGGCGTGTGACGGCCACCTTCGTCCTTCGTGAGAACGTAGATTTCAGCCTTAAATTCGGTGTGCGGAGTGACGGACTTCGGAGCTGCGAGCACCATGCCACGGACGATGTCCTTCTTTTCAGCGCCACGGAGGAGGAGGCCAACGTTGTCACCGGCCTGAGCGTCATCGAGGAGCTTACGGAACATTTCAACACCGGTAATGACGTATTCGGTGGTTTCACCGAGACCGATACGTTCAACCTTGTCGTTGAGGCGAACGACACCGCGTTCGATACGGCCAGTAGCGACAGTGCCGCGGCCAGTAATCGTGAACACGTCTTCGATCGGCATGAGGAACGGCTTGTCGG